>JAFVOW010000017.1 GCA_017505625.1 Clostridia bacterium
GGGGTATATGACAATAATTTTAGGACTAGTAGTATTGCATTTATAAATTAAGCAATTCATAGACATAGTTTATAGCAAAAATTAAGGAGTACGGCTATGTTTTTTGAGTTTTTTAACTTTATACTAGGAAAAATTATTTTCTTTACAGGTGCAGTGATTAACGGTAGTTCTTTTCCTAAACCACTGCAAAGCGATGAAGAATTAGAATGTATACGCAAAATGAGACTTGGCGACAACGCTTCTAGAGAAAAACTTATAACGCACAATATGAGACTAGTTGCTCATATCGTTAAAAAATATTCGGGTTCAGCTGAAACCGACGACTTAATTTCAGTGGGAAGCATAGGTTTAATTAAAGCAGTAAACACGTACGACCCAAATAAAGGCACTGCACTTGCAACTTTTGCTGCAAGGTGTATAGAAAACGAAATTTTAATGCTTCTTAGGGCTAACAAAAAATATAAAAACGATATTTCGTTGTCAGACCCCGTAGGCTCTGATAAAGACGGTAATGAAATGAGTTTAATGGATTTACTTTTCGACAGTGAAGACGCTGTTTTTGAAAAGGTTGATAAAGCAATAGAAATTGAAAAGTTTTTAAAATTCATAAGGGGTGTTTTAACCGATAGAGAATATACTGTACTGTGTTTAAGGTTTGGACTAAAAGGCGGTGCAAGTTACGCTCAAAGGGAAGTTGCGTCCTTTTTGAAAATTTCCCGTTCGTATATTTCAAGAATAGAAAAAAAGGCTATAGAAAAATTAAAAATTGCCGTAAAAAAAGGTCAATTTTATTGCTAAAAGTTTTCGGGTGTGTTAAAATTAAAATACAACTAAAAATCGGAGTTATTATGGAAGAAAAAATTGCTGTTGTTGCCATAATCGTAAACGATTATGAAAACGTTGAAAGCGTAAATAAACTACTTCACGACTATAGAAGTAATATTATAGGAAGACTTGGATTACCTATAAAAGAAAAAAATATTTCGGTTATTTCAGTAGTTATGAACGCAAGCGTAGAAACCATCAACGGATTGTCTGGGAAATTAGGTATGCTAAAAGGCGTAAGTAGTAAGGTTTTAACCACAAAATAATATAGATTTTACAAATTTTACAAATGTAAGACTAAGGGGAAAATATGAGTATTGCAGATAAAATTTTCATAGAAAATTGCAAAGAAATTATAAATAACGGTGTATGGGATACCGATTATCCCGTTCGTCCTAAGTGGCTTGACGGAACGCCTGCACATACCGTTAAAAAGTTTTGCATTGTAAACCGTTATGATTTAACTAAAGAATTTCCTATTCTTACTTTGCGTCGTACGGCGTTTAAGTCTGCGGTAGATGAAATTTTATGGATTTGGCAAAAAAAATCTAATAATATTCACGACCTAAAATCTCATATTTGGGATGCGTGGGCTGACGAAACGGGTTCTATCGGCAAAGCGTACGGATATCAATTAGGTATTAAACATAAATACAAAGAAGGCGAATTCGACCAAGTTGATAGGGTGCTTTTCGATTTGAAAAATAACCCCACGTCTCGCCGTATTATGACTAATATCTACAATTTTGAAGATTTACACGAAATGCACTTGTATCCTTGTGCGTATTCTATGACGTTTAACGTTTCGGGGAAAACCTTAAACGGAATTTTACATCAAAGAAGTAACGACGTAGCAGTTGCTAATAACTGGAACGTCGTTCAGTACGCAATACTGCTACATATGTTAGCACAAGTTTCGGGACTAAAGGCGGGTGAGTTAGTGCACGTTATAGCCGACGCACACATCTATGATAGACATATTCCCGTTGTTGAAAAAATGCTAGAAAACCCACAATTTGAAGCACCTAAACTTATAATAAATCCCGAGATTAAAGATTTTTATAAGTTTACCGTTGATGATTTTGAACTCGTTGACTATAAATACAATACCATTTCAGACAAATTCGAGGTTGCAGTTTAAGTGAAAGCCATCGTTTGCGTTGACAAAAATTGGGGAATCGGAAAAAACAACGATTTACTTTTTTCTATTCCCGACGATATGAAGTTTTTTAGAGAAACGACTAAGGGAAAAGTTGTCGTTATGGGTTCTAATACCTTAAAATCTTTTCCTAATGGAAACCCCTTAAAAAACCGAGTAAACGTGGTTTTGTCAACAAAACTTTCTAGAGAAGATTGCGTTATCGTTCGAAATTTTGAAGAACTAAAAAATGCAATAAAGGGTTATGACGACGTGTTCTTAATAGGTGGCGAAAGAGTTTATGCCGACTTAATTGATTATTGTGATACTGCACTCGTTACTAAAGTGGACGCTGACGGTGAAGCAACGGCGTTTTTCCCCATTTTAGATAACCGAGTGGGGTGGACGATTTCATCGCAAAGTGAAGAAATGATTAGCAACGGTTATAAAATAAAATTTACGAAATATTTGAATTCTAACGTAAAAACCTTGTAAAAAACGTTAATAGGAAACGCTTTTAATTTTAGCGTTTCCTTTTTTGTGGAGAAAATTATTACACTGTAAAAGGAGAAAATCTATGGCTAGAGCAATTGGTATGGACATGACGAAAGGGCCGTTACTGAAAAAGATACTTAAATTTTCAGTACCGTTAATTTTTACGTATTGGCTTCAACTTGCTTTTAACTTCGCCGACGTTATGGTTTTAGGTGCGTTAGTTGACGACTATGCCGTAGGGGCGGTAGGTTCCACGGGTTCTTTAAGTGCATTAATAACGGGACTTTTTATCGGAATCTCTCTTGGTGTTAATATATTAATCTCTAAATATCTAGGCGAAGGTAATCAGGAAAAGATTAGACGTATTACCGGACTATCTATTCTAATAAGCATAATATTCGGATTTTTCCTTATGGTTATAGGTTTATTATTTTCAAGGACTTTTCTAACGTGGATGGGGTCTCCTGATGAACTTATAGACATGGCGACATTATACCTTAAGATTATATTTATAGGTATGCCGATAAAACTTCTATATAACTTTAGTGCTTCTATTTTAAGGGCGTCGGGTGAAACCGTTAAACCCATGATTTATCTATCTATCGGTGGCGTTCTAAATATAGGGCTAAATATATTTTCTATTTTAGTTCTTGGTATGACGGTGGAAGGCGTTGCTATCGCTACAGTTTCTTCTGAACTTGTTTCGGCTATTTTATGTATTATCACGCTTGCTAAAAATAATGGCGCAGTAAAACTTTGCAAACAATATATAAGATTTTATAAACGTGAATTTTTTGAAATTCTTGGGCAAGGTGTTCCTTCTGGTATACAGTCAAGTCTATTTTCTTTAGCCAACGTATTTATTCAGGCTTCTGTAAACTCTTTTGGACCAGTCGTTGTGTCAGGAAACTCTTACGCTTCTCAAATTGAAGGGTTTATCTATCACGCAATGTACGCTTTCGCCGTCGCTACAACCTCCTTTGTTTCTAGTAACTATGGTGCAAGAAATTTAGGTAACATCAGAAAATCTATATATTATTCACTTATACTGGGTTTTATCGTAGGTTTTACTATGTCTATGCTTTTCTATTTCTTAAGAGAAAAACTTATAGGTTTATTTTCCAATGACCCTCTGGTAATTTCGGCAGCGTGTAAGCGTATGGAATATATCTGTAGATTCTATTTCTTCTGTGTTATAATGGACGTGTTTTCTCACGGACTAAAGGGGCTTGGGAAAAGCACGTTATCTATGGTTATATCGCTGACCGGGTCTTGTATTCTTAGAATAGTTTGGATAAACGTAATGCTAAGATTCTATAACGTTATAGACGTAGTGTACGTGGTTTACGTTATTTCTTGGATAATAACGGCTCTTGCTCATCTAACAGCACTCACTATTACTTATAAAAAGGTGAAAAAGAGATTTTCTAAAGATAACACTTTAAGTGCCGTAGAAGAAAAACAAGTCGCATAAAAATTAAAAAATCATATAAAAACACGGGTTTGAATTTTCAAACCCGTGTTTATTTTTTACGTATTATTGATTTTCCATTTCTTCTCTAGATTTAATAAAGCAATCTACAATATAGTCTAAATCTTCTTTAGTATGAGTTGCGGATACTTGAGTTCTAATTCTCGCTTTTCCTTTAGGAACAACGGGATATGAGAACGCTACTACGTAAACGCCTTTATCCATCATACGTCTTGCCATGTCAACGGCTTTATTCTCGTCGTAAAGCATTATGGGAACGATGGGGTGAACGCTATCGATAATATCAAAGTTTGCTTGTTTTAATTTTTCTCTATAATACCTAGTGTTTTCTTCTAAAGTATCACGTCTAGCAGTGCTATTTGATAACATATCGATTAGTTTGCTGGTTGCCGAAGCAATAGCGGGGGCGAGAGAGTTAGAGAATAGATAAGGACGGCTTCTTTGACGGAGTAAATCGATAATTTCTTTTCTGCCCGAAGTAAAACCACCAGACGCACCGCCTAACGCTTTACCAAAAGTAGAAGTTATAATATCAACCCTACCCATTACGCCACAGTATTCAGCAGTACCTTTACCAGTCTTTCCAACAAAACCCGTAGAGTGAGAATCGTCTACCATAACGAGTGCGTTATATTTATCGGCTAAATCGCAAATTCCTTTAAGGTTAGCAATTATACCGTCCATACTGAATACACCGTCGGTAGCGATAAGTTTAATTCTTGCACCGTTTACGTCGGCTTCGATAAGTTTATGTTCAAGGTCTGCCATATCGTTGTTTTTGTAACGATATCTCATAGCTTTAGAAAGTCTAACGCCGTCGATAATACTAGCGTGGTTTAGTTCGTCCGAAATAATAGCGTCTTTATCGGTTAAAATGGTTTCGAATAAACCACCGTTAGCGTCGAAACAAGAAGAATACAAAATAGTGTCGTCAGTGCCTAAAAAGGTGCTGATTTTTTGTTCTAGTTGCTTGTGAACGTCAAGCGTTCCACATATAAAACGAACGGAAGCACAACCATAGCCGTGTTCTTTATAACTTTCAATTGATGCGTCGATAAGCTCTTTAGAGTCGGCAAGACCTAAATAGTTATTCGCACACATATTTATCATTTTTTCGCCACCCGTTACGGTAATTTTTGAACTTTGGGGTGAAGTGATAACTCTTTCGCCTTTAAATAAACCGTCGGCTTTAATTTTTTCTACTTCGCCTTTATAAAACTTTAATGCTTCTAACTTATTCATAATATCTCCTTATTTTATGTTCGTCCAATCGAGAATAACTTTACCAGAATTTCCCGATTCCATAGCTTCAAAACCTTTTTCGAAATCTTTTACGTCATAGCGGTGGGTGATAATAGGAGAAAGGTCAAATCCACCTTGTAGCATTGCACCCATCTTGTACCACGTTTCAAACATTTCTCTGCCGTAGATACCTTTTAATTTTAATCCGTTCCAAATAATAGTGTTTAAGGGAAGTTCTATCATGTCCTTGTTTTGTAAACCTAAAAGGGCAATATTTCCACCGTTTTCCATTACTGAGATTAGTTGCAATAGTGCGTGGCGATTACCACTCATTTCCATACCGACGTCAAAGCCTTCTTTAATGCCTAAATCTTTCATAACGTCGTGTAAATCTTCTTTAGCAGTGTTCACAGCTCTCGTAACGCCGAACTTTCTTGCTAAATCTAGTCTATACTCGTTAAGGTCGGTGATAACTACGTTTCTAGCACCACAGAATCTTGCTATGCCCGCAGCCATAATACCTATCGGACCTGCACCCGTAACCAAAACGTCTTCGCCAACAACGTTAAAAGATAATGCCGTATGTGCAGCATTTCCGTAAGGGTCGAATATAGAATACATATCGTCGGAAATATTGTCGTCGCAGGGGAATACGTTGTGAGAAGGTATTACTAGGTACTCTGCAAACGCACCGTTACGGTTTACACCAATACCTTTAGTTTCTTTACAAAGATGTCCATGACCTGCTCTACAGTTTCTACAATGTCCACAAACTATATGACCTTCACCGGTAACACGTTGACCAATTTCTAAACCACGAACGTTACTCCCAAGTTCTACGATTTCGCCTACGTATTCATGTCCGATAGTCATAGGAGTTTTTATTGTTTTTTGCGCCCATTCGTTCCATTGATAGATATGTAGGTCAGTACCGCATATAGCAGTTTTTCTTATTTTGATTTTTACGTCGTTTGCACCCACTTCGGGAACGGGAACTTCTTTCATCCATAGTCCACGTTCGGGTTTTTCCTTAACTAAAGCAAGCATTTTTTCCATGGTTTTTCTCCTGTGTTTTTATTTAAATATATAATAACATCTTATGTACGAAAACGCAAGAAAAAATATTACACAAAACATATAATTATTTGCAAAAAAAATATAAATTTTTGACATATACTTGTTGACTTTAGAATTTTGATTGTTACAATATTGCCGAGTTTGGGGGCAGTATGATAGAAACGGTTAAAAAAATTCTTGAAATAGAACAAGAACAAAAACGTAGACAAGGCAGTGATAACTTAAAAGATTATAACACAGGACGAAAAAAGCAC
>JAFVOW010000018.1 GCA_017505625.1 Clostridia bacterium
GAGCCTAAAGACGTTTATTCGCTTAATACTTTTAGCGAAATAAAAGATTACGTAATAAAAAATAATATACGTATTTACGACTACGTTTATTCTACCGAAAAAGACGTTAAATATTATCAAAAAACAATATGGGACGTTATGAAACGTTCTGTAGAACGTGGCCTTAAAAAAAGCGGTGTGTTACCCGGCGGGCTTAACGTAGAGAAAAAGGCGAAATATATATATGAAAGCGACGATTTGTTTGTAAGAGATTCTCTTTTAAGGAACAAACTTACTTGTGCCTACGCTTTAGCTGTGGCAGAAGAAAACGCCGACAATGGTGAAATTGTAACTGCGCCTACTTGTGGGGCTTCGGGTGTATTGCCTGCCGTTTTATACTATGCTTATAAAAACGAACACGTACCCGAAGAAACCATCATAAACGCTCTTGCTACTGCAGGTATTATAGGTAACGTTGTAAAACGTAACGCTTCTATTAGTGGAGCAGAGTGTGGTTGCCAAGCGGAGATAGGTACTGCTTGTTCTATGGCTGCAGGTGCTATTGCGGAAATTTACGGGCTTACGGTAGACCAAATAGAGTGTGCTTCCGAAGTCGCTATGGAACATAATCTAGGGCTTACGTGCGACCCAGTTTTAGGGCTAGTGCAAGTTCCTTGTATAGAGCGAAATACTATGGCCGCAATGCGCGCGTTCGATTCTTTTTGTGTTGCTTATTATCTTGCACCGATGCGTAAAATTCCTTTCGATACCATAGTTAAAACTATGTACGAAACGGGTAAAGACTTGAATAAAAAATATCTAGAAACCGCTCGTGGGGGTATTGCTAAACATTATAAAAAATAAACGTTTAAGGGTAAACGGAATGAACAAAGATTTATGGATAGATAAAGATTTAAAAGTTGAAACAAATTTTGATACTTCGGGCTTGAATTTTTTTAGCCCACTTGAAAAGCCTTTCAAATTATACGGCATAACTCCGCCAAGTGAAACTCAAGATAGGTATCGTCGTTTACCAGAAGACGTTGTTTTAGCGTGTAACAGCAAGGGACTTGCTTGGCACGGGGCAAACGGTTCGGGCGCAAGAATAAAATTTATAACTAATTCTAAAAATATTGCTTTGTTCGTTAGGCTCGATAAAATAGGCGGACTTTCACATATGCCAAATACTGGTGTTTGCGGGTTTGACCTTTACGTAGACGATATATATTTTTCTAATTTTATTCCACCGTTTTCGGTAAGAGAAACGCGCGAATATTCTAGCATTAAAAATATTACAGAATACATTTTCGACGGCGAAGAAGTTAAAGAAAGAGAAATAACAATTTACTTCCCTCTATATTGCGACGTTGTATCCGTTACAATAGGTTTAGATAAAGGTGCAGTACTAAAAGAAACAAAAGGCTATAAAAATACTACGCCTATCGTTTACTACGGCCATTCTATCACGCAAGGCGGTTGCGTGTCTCATCCCGGAAATTCGCACACAAACATAATTTCTAGA
>JAFVOW010000003.1 GCA_017505625.1 Clostridia bacterium
CTTAGATTTAAGCCGTCTTTTGTTTGATTTTTTGTAAAAAGTTAGGTATAATAAAATTATGAAGAAATTAAAGACGTGCTTATCGCTATTTTTGACAATGTTCAAAATAGGTCTGTTTACTTTTGGTGGCGGATACGCCATGATAGCAGTAATACAGCGAGAACTAGTCGAAAAGAAAAAGTGGATACAGCAAGAAGAATATCTCGACGTCGTAGCAATTGCGGAGTCTACACCAGGGCCACTTGCAATAAATTCTGCAACCTTTATAGGCTATAAAGTCTGTGGGGTTTTAGGGTCTATTTTTGCGACTCTCGGCGTTGTGTTGCCGTCGTTTATTATAATATTTATAATATCGCTATTCTTCGATAAATTTTTAGAATTAAAATTTGTTGGATACGCTTTTCGTGGAATACAAGCGTGTGTAGGCTTTTTAATTCTATCAGCAGGGTTAAAAATGTTTAAGGGACTTAAAAAAAGTGTTTTTAACCTTACGTTGTTTATTATAACGATAATAGCGTTGACATTATTAGACCTATTTGCCTTAAATTTTTCTACAGTATTTTTCGTTTTAATTGGTGGAGCAGTAGGTATAGTTGTATACCTTATATCTTTAATTAAGAATAAAGAAAAGGGGGAAAAGTAGTATGCCATTACTATTAGACCTTTTCTTAACCTTCTTAAAAATAGGCGTAGTATCGTTCGGTGGCGGTTACGCTATGATACCTCTGCTTACTGATGAAGTTCTTGTTCACGCATGGCTAACTGAGGCGGAAATACTTAACTTTATCGCAGTATCTGAGTCAACGCCAGGCCCTGTTGCTATAAATATGGCGACGTTTATAGGTGCATCGCAAGGCGGGTTTATAGGGGCTATATTAGCAACACTCGGTGTAGTTTTACCAGCTTTTAGCATCATTTTGTTGATAGCGTCAGTAATAGGTGGGTTACTAAAATATGCAGGGGTAAAGGCTTTTCTAAACGGAGTACGCCCTGTTGTTACCGGGCTAATTACAGCAACGGGATTGTGGTTAATATTAAGCGTTACAATAACGCTAAAAAACGTTTATACTCCTATAGATATAGACTATAAAGCTATAATTATTTTCGGTATAATTGCAGTAACGCATATAGTGTACAAAAAAATAACCAAGAAAAAAATTTCACCCATATTGTTGATTATACTATCAGCAGTGTTAGGTATAGTATTATACGGACTTTTATAAAATAGAATATCATTTACTTTTATTGTTTAATTTGCAACGTAAAAGTAAACTTGCAGGTGTAGTTCATCGGTAGAATGAAAGCTTCCCAAGCTTTAGAGGTGGGTTCGATTCCCATCACCTGCTCCATAAGTAAAGGACACCCAAAGTGGTGTCCTTTACTTATGAAAAGATGTAGCGGGTAGAGAACGAGTTCGGCTTTGCCATCGTAACGAAGTGGAGATGCTTCCCATCACCTGCTCCATAAGTAAAGGACACCCAAAGTGGTGTCCTTTACTTATGAAAAGATGTAGCGGGTGGAGAACAAGTTCGGCTTTGCCATCGCAGTAATAGCTTAGTTTGTTCATAAATCAAGGGTAAACATAAAAATACTTTTATATTTTTGCAAAATATTAAAACATTTTTCACATAATTTTATATATTTATTAAAATTTTCGTGTTATAATAAAAATATGAAAAATCAAATTATAAACGCAAAAATAGTAACGCCAAATGTAGTTATAAAAAACGGTGTTTTGGTAATTAACGATGGCATAATAGAAAGCATCGGTAAAACCCCTTTAAAAAGCATCAATACCATAGACGCTGAAGGGAAGTATTTAGTTGCTGGATTTATAGATATACATTGCCATGGTGGTAACGGGTATGATTTTATGGACGCAACTAGCACGCAAATGCTAGAAATTTCTAAATTCCATTTATCTCACGGTACTACGACTCTATACGCAACGACTATGTCCGATAAAATGACTTCAATTGAAAGTTGTTTAGATACGTATAAAACTTTGTACGATGATGACAATCTTTTAACTTTAAACGGTGTTCATTTAGAAGGTCCGTGGTTGTCACCTAGTGAATGTGGGGCGCAAGATACCGAGAAAATGGGTTTGCCTAGTCAAAGCGAATTATTAAGGTTAATAGAAAAGTATCCTTTTATAAAACGTTTTAGCGTTGCCCCTGAACTAGAAAATGGTATGGAGGTTGGCGTTTTAGGTAAGGAAAAAGGTTTGGTAATGTCAGTTGCGCACACTGACGCCGATTTTGATACACTGATTAAAGCAATCGATAACGGATATTCTCTCGCAACACACTTGTATTCGGGTATGCACGGAGTTTATCGCAAAAACGCATATAGAATTGCAGGTGCAGTAGAAGGTGCTTTATACGACGACAGAATTTTTGTTGAAATTATAGCCGACGGAAAACATTTGCCAGCAGGACTTCTAAAGCTTATATGTAAAGTAAAAGGCTATGATAGAGTTTGTCTTATAACAGACGCAATGCGTGGAAGCGGATTTAATGACGGCGTTGAAACCGTACTTGGCCGACTAAACGGTGGGGTAAAGGTTATAATAGAAGACGGCGTAGCAAAACTTCCCGATAGATGTAGTTTTGCAGGAAGCGTAGCAACAACCGAGCGTCTTTTTAAGACTATATTAAAATTAACTGACGTAGACGTTGTTGGTGTAAGTAAGATGGCTTCGTTAACACCTGCACGAGTTATGGGACTTACCGATAGGGGGTCAATAGAAGTAGGTAAACGTGCCGATATATGTTTACTCGACGACGAGTTTAACGTAAAACAGGTATTTTTAAAAGGTAAGGTTGTATAAAAAAAATAAATTCCCGAGCAATAGTTCGGGAATTTTTTAATTATTGTTATTTCTTTGTTTGTGATGGCGGTTGACCTATGATTCTTTTATAGTTGTAGTAGAAAGTAAGATAACTTGTGTAACCTACTCTAAAACAAGCTTCGTTAGCCGTTACACCGTTTTTAATAAGTTCTTCGGCGAGTTTAATTTTCTTGGTGGTGTAGTATTGGTTTACCGTCATATTCATGTTACTTTTGAACTTATGACAAAGGGTAGATTTACTAACGAATAAGCATTTAGCAATTTCAGACAAATTAAGTTCATCAGTGAGGTGTTTTTCTATATATTTAATTGCTTGTATTGTAAGTGGGTCAACCGAAGTGGGAGTTAGTAGTTCTACCGTAGTAGAAGATAATAATTTATCAAGTTCAATGGCTAGGTTAAATATTTTCGAAGCAAATGAAAATCCACAGTATTTATCGGGCAGAACGTCGTTCATAATCGAAGAAAAAACGTCCTTTAACGGCGAAGCGTCTATTACCGACTTAGGTATAACTCGTTTACCTTTCACTTTTTCAGTAAAAAGTTCTAAAATTTCACTTTTATCACTTACCAAATTATACAACGAATCAACGTCAAAAACGATAACTAATCTCTCGTAGTTATAGCCACCTTTTCTAATAATCGTGTGTATTTCGTGGGGCAAAACTACTATAGCGTCGCCACGGTTAACGTTATAATGTTCACCTTCGATAACGTATTCAATACCATCCGAAAGCAAATATAAAATTTCAAACTGAGCATGTGATTCCGGCCCGTAAATACGGTCATTTTCGCTTACGCCTGAAACAGTGTGATGAAAAAATATGGAGTTGTCTAAAGTGTTATACCTTTTAATTATGTTATCCATACTTCTATTATAAACAAATTTTTAAATATTTCAACAAAAACATTTAAAAAATTAAAATTTTTTATTCATTTTTATTAAAAATTATAAAAAAAGTATAAATGTCAAAAATTTTAGAATATTATTATGTTTTTAATATTATTTTTTGAAAAAGTTATTGACTTATATTTAAAATAATTATATAATATATCGGTAAAATAATGCGTTCGTATAACTAAAACGAACATTAAGGAGAAATTATGGCTAACAAAATTACTGAAAACACTCTCATTTTCGAAGCATTACAGTTAAATCCGAAAGCTGCTGAAATTTTAATGGCTCATGGTATGCATTGTTTAGGTTGTGCTCTTGCTCACGGCGAAACTGTAGGCGAAGCAGCAGGCGTTCACGGTGCTGACCTTGAAACTATGCTTAAAGAATTAAACGATATTGAATAAGATAAAAATTTAAGAAAACTAACATTTATTTAGGCACGTCTTAAATAAATCGGAGGCAATAATGAAAAAAGGGAAATCAATTACTTTATTATCGATTATCGGCGTAATTATGGCGCTTTTAATCTTTATTACGTTTGCAAGATTCCCCGTTGGAATTAATAATTTCAATTCAGTACTTGGCGCAATCAATACTGATTACGATATTTCCGGCGGTACGGCTTACACTGTAAAACTTGCTGACGACAACGTGGAAAACGTAGACAATATTGAAGACGTTATTTCAACCGTTTCTAAAAGACTTGAAGCGTTAGGTTATTCTTCGTATTCAGTAAAAGCGTTAAGACCTGAAGCAGGCGATAACGATACTTACGAATTAAGAATTGAGGCAAAAGCTTCGCTTAACAAATACGGCGAACCTGATTATACTTCGCTTGATGCTGACGTTGCTACGGCAACCGAATACGGTAGTTTGCAATTTTTTGGTAACGTAGAAGTAGACCCCACTAACGAGCATGAGATTTTAGAAGGTGTAGAAGTTATTAAGTCTGCTAAATATCAATTAATTGGTGGCGACCACGTAGTAGAAATTACGTTTACCGACGAAGCGTATAACACTATCAAAGAAAACATGGGCGATGCTTCTTACTATCTCAAGATAACCTTAGGTGGCGAAGCTTTAGCACCTTTTGACGGTAGTACTAACAGCGCAATAACTGCTAATTCTTTTGCAAAGAGCATGTATTTAACTGCTGCTGACGAAGCAAGCGCAAGACAAATGGTATTAAAAATCACTTCGGGTGGTTTGGAATATAAATACGACGCTCCCGTAAGAATTGAAAACGTTACTTCTCCTTACGGTACTAACGTAGAACTCGTTTGTGCTTTAGCTGTTGCAATCGTATTCGTATTAAGTTTAGTTGCACTAGTATTAGTTTTCAAAGGGTTTGGTATTATTTCAGCGCTTTCAATGATATTGTTCATGCTTTTAGAAGTTGCTATGCTTATCGCTGTTCCCGGTATTAAACTTGGTCTTGGTGGCGTAGTAGGTATTATTTTTGCAACTGTTCTCGCGTTGGACGGATTTATTATCACCGCTAAACGCATTAAAGAAGAATCAAAACTAGGCAAAACCGTAAAAGCATCAGTTAAAAACGGATTTAAGCGTTCGCTAGTTCCCGTACTTAACTGCGGAGTTATAAGTGCTATCGTAAGCTTACTTTTATTCTCGCTAACTCGTGGTGCAGTTAACAACTTTGCAATTACATTTGGTATCGGTACTGTTATCGCAGTAATTAGTACTTTGTTATTTGCTAGAATGTTCACGTCTTTACTTTTAGGCGTTGTTAAAAATAAAGAAGCCTTTTTAGGCGTTAACAAGGTGGAGGAATAATTATGAAAATTAACGTTGTTTCTAAGTTAAAAATTTGGTTAATTATTACTCTAGTTGTTATCGTTGCAGGCATGGCGATGCTCGGTGTGTTTGGCCTTAATAACGCTTTAACTCAAGATGCTCATTACGAGATTAGCGTTAGCGTTGACCAAGACGTAGATGGTGCATCAGTAAACGCAAAAGCCTTTGCTGAAACTTATTTTGCTGAAAAGGGTATTGACGACGTAGACTATACCTATCAAACGATGAAAGACGGCACTGTTCACGTGTACAAGTTCGCTGGTGCTACAGGCATTAAAGCAGACGAACTAACTGCATACGTTACCGAAAAACTTGCAAACGACAAAGTTGTTGTGGAAAGTTCGGTAAATGAAGTAGTTGCTTCTCCTTCGAATAGCGTTTGGGGTTTAGTAATCGCTTTAGGTGTTTCAGCAGTTGCAATCTTTGTTTATCTAATTATTATGGAAAAACTTTTTGCAACACTTTCAGTGCTAATTACTAGTGCAATAGCATCGGTGTTAACACTCTCGATTATAGCGTTAACTAGAATACCTGCAATCGAAACTTGGGCTATTTCAGTTAGCGTATCGTTAGTCTTGTCTTCGGTACTTTCAGTAGTTATCGTAAAACGTTGTCAAGAACAGTCAAGACTTAACGATAAAACTGATAAAAAAGAAATTGCTAACAGCGCTGTTAACAATAGTTTATTAAGATTTGCGTTTGTTTTCATCGCATTAGTAGTTGCAACGTTATCACTTGGCTTAATCGGTGGAATAGGTTATTTAACCTTCGTTGCTCTAAACATTTTAGTAATTGCAGTAAGTTCAGTTTTTGCAAGTTTAGTTTGGACTCCGATTATTTGGTCATCTTTAGGTAAATAAAAAATAAACTTTAGTAACTGTAAGGCGGAAGTCATTCCGCCTTATTCGATTTAAAAGAACAAAATGATAATAGAACACGGTAATATTTTAAACGACGAACAAACAAAAATCGTCAATAATATAGCAAACGATTGCAATATCTTATTTGATACTGCAAGGCTTTTGTTTTACCGTGGAATAGATACGACAGAAAAAGCAAGACGTTTTCTAAACCCTGGCAAAAAACACTTTTATAACCCATACCTAATGTGTGGCGTAAAAGAAGCAGTCGATAGAATTTCACTTGCAAAACAGTTAAACCAAAAAGTGTTAGTGTTTGGCGACTATGATGCCGACGGTGTAAGTGCTACAACAGTACTATCTAGTTGCCTAAAAGAATACGGCATTACGGCGCAAATTACCGTTCCTGAAAGGGAAGATGGGTACGGATTAAACGTAGAAAAAATACTACAAATTAAGGACAGTAACGGCCTTAATTTAATAATCACAGTAGACTGTGGAATATCGGATAATAACGCAGTAAAAATTTTGCAAGAAAACGGTATAGACGTAATTGTTACAGACCATCACGAACCGCCCGAAATTTTACCGAATTGCATTTGCATAAACCCTAAAATAAATGGAAGTGGTTATCCGTTCGACGGTTTGTGTGGAACGGGTGTAGCATATAAATTAGGATATGCGCTCATTGAAGATAAGGCAAACGAATATTTAGATTTAGTTGCCCTTGCAACCGTTGCTGACAGCATGGAACTCGTTGATGAAAATAGAGATTTGGTTTACGAGGGGTTAAAACTATTTAATTCTAAAAACTTACGTCCAGCGTTTAAGTATCTAATAACCGATACTAGTAAAATTATAACGTCGCAAACTTTAGCATATCAAGTTGCTCCACGTGTTAATGCAGGTGGTAGAATGGGTGACGCTAACTGTGCATTAAATTTATTTAATGCGCAGACTGAAAACGAAATTTATGATTATGCAGTGAAACTTAACGAATACAATATTGCCCGTCAAACGGAGTGCGACGTTATATATCGTCAAGCAAAAAATAAAATTATAAGTCAAGGTCTAGAAAAAGACAACATAATAATTTGTTACGACGAAAATTGGAAAACGGGCTTTGTGGGAATAGTTGCCGCAAGACTTGTAGAAGAATACAATCGTCCGGTTATAGTTTTTGCGGGGGCTGACGGATACTTAAAAGGCTCGGCAAGAAGCGTACAGGGCTTAAACATATTCAACGCAATATCATATTCAGAAGAATACTTAATTGGTTTTGGTGGGCATGCACAGGCGGCAGGCGTTTCAGTAGATAAATCTAATTTTGAAAATTTAAGAAAAAAACTTAATGAATACGTAGAAAACATAGGATGTAAATTTGGTGGTGAAAAAACCATTTACGTCGATATGCAAATTGACTCTCCTATAAGCATTAAATTCGCTAGAGAAATTCAGGAGTTAGAGCCTTTTGGTGTAGGCAATAAAAAGCCACTATTTTCGGTGATGAAAAATGCTGTAAATTCATTACCTATAAGAAAAGATTCACCGCATTTTTCATTTTCCACGCCCGAAATCGATATGTTAGATTTTAATGGGGAAAAGAACGTGGCGCTACTTTCCTTGCCAATAAAAAAACAACTTGTATTTGAATTAAACTACTCAGTATTTAGAAATACTCAGTCTGTAAAAGGTATAATTAAAAACGTTGTTTTAGATTGCTCGGATATTCAAAAGACCGACCTTTTTGTTTTAGATAATCAATTAAAAAATATTCTTACTGAAGAAACCGATTTTGAGGTAGAAAAAAATAAAACTATAAAAGACGGGTATGGTATTTTATACGCTGTTTCCGACGTAAGAACGTTAAATTTAATAGACGATAAACTTAATATTTCGTTGTTTACGCCAAGCGTTAAAAGTGGAGAAAATTGCATAGTCGTATGTCCTACCGAAATTCCCGAAAATTATCAAAACGTGGTTTATTTAGATTACCCATTGTCTATTATAAATACGTCGTTACCCGTAACAGTAAATGCTTTAGACGTTGGGTGTAGGTATTTAGACGATTTGTCGGTAGATAGAAACGTCTTTGCTGAAATTTATTCTTATTTAATTAACTGTAAAGGGAAAAAATTCACGTCCTCTTGGGAATTTTATTTACATAATAAACCTAATTTTGATGCGTATAATTTCATATTTGCAGTTAACGTGTTTTTAGACCTAAACTTTTTTTCGGTAACTGACGGAGTATTAAAAATCGGAAAATTTCATAAACAACCATTGATAAATTCAGTAATATATAGTAAAATAGTATCGTTAAAGGGTTAAAACAATGGAAATTCTCGAACGAATTAAGACAATTTATCCAAGCAAAGAAGCTGAAGTTTGCATAAAGGCTTATGACTTTGCAAAAAAAGCACACGAAAACCAAAAGCGTGCTTCAGGGGAAGAATATTTTATTCATCCTTGTTTTGTTGCGGGAATTTTAATGGATTTAGGTTTAGATTCGGCAACCGTTTCGGCAGCGTTTTTACATGACGTTATAGAAGATACGCCCGTTTCTGAAGGCGATATTAAAAAAGAGTTCGGTGATGAAATTTTAGAACTCGTTTTAGGTGTAACAAAACTAGAAAAAATAGAATTTACTTCACGAGAAGAAGAACAAGCTGAAAACTTTAGAAAGATTTTCGTCGCAATGGCGAAAGATATAAGGGTAATTATAATAAAACTTGCTGATAGACTTCATAATATGCGTTCGCTTAATTTCTTATCAATAGAACGTCAACAACGTATGGCAAGAGAAACGCTAGAAGTATATGCACCCCTTGCAGGCCGTTTGGGTATTTCGAGAGTTAAATGTGAACTAGAAGACCTTTGCTTAAAATATTTAGAACCTGATTTTTACGAATATCTTACAACTAATATCGACGAAAGATTGAAAGAGGGCGAGGGGTTTGTAGAAAAGGTAGTAAACGAAGTAAGCGAAATGCTTAAAGAGTCCAAAATCGTAGGAGAAGTTTTTGGTAGACGTAAGCATTTATATAGTATCTATAAAAAGATGAAAGAACGTGGCAAAACGTTAGAACAAATCTACGACCTAGTTGCTATTAGGGTTATAGTTAATTCGGTTGACGAGTGTTACGAAGTGTTTGGTAAAATTCACCACCGTTGGAAACCTGTTCCGGGTAGAATTAAAGACTATATTGCTACGCCGAAACCTAATATGTATAGTTCTCTTCATACAACAGTCGTAACTAACTTTGGTAAATTTTTCGAAATACAAATACGTACTTATGAAATGAACCACTCGGCTGAATACGGTATAGCGGCCCATTGGAAATATAAAGAAAACAAAAAAGAAGCAGGTAGCCTTGATACTAGACTCTCTTGGATAAGAGAGGTTATGGAATGGCAAGGCGGTCTTAAAGACAGTAGAGAATTTCTAAATTCTATTAAAGGCGATATTTATAGTAGCGAGGTTTTGGTATTTACACCAAAAGGCGACGTTATAAGTTTACCTAAAGAAGCAACCCCGCTAGATTTTGCTTACAATATTCACTCGGCAGTAGGTAATAGATGCGTAGGGGTGAAAGTAAACAATAAAATGGTACCTTTAAACTACACTTTAAGTGTAGGCGATATAGTAGAAATTATTACTTCGCAAAATTCTAAAGGCCCGTCTTGGGACTGGCTAAAGATAGTTAAAAGTCCTAGCGCCCGTGTAAAAATTAGACAGTTCTTCAAAAAAGAAATGAAAGAAGAAAACGTCAAAACGGGTAAGAGTATGCTAGAAGGCGAAGCAAAACGCCGAGGATATAACTTAAACGATATACTAACCGAAGAAGCATTTTTAGTGCTTTCTAGTAAGATGTCGTTTAACAGCCAAGACGAAATGTACGCTTCTATTGGTTACGGCGCAGTAACCGTTAACCAAGTACTAGTGAAACTTATAGATTATTATAGAAAGAATCAACCGCAACAAGAGATTACTAAGTTCTATACTACGTCTAAACATCAGTCAAGTGGCGTTACCGTTAAAGGTATGCAAGGGATATTAGTTCGATTTGCAGGATGTTGTAACCCCGTTCCGGGCGACGATATCGTAGGTTTTATATCTCGTGGACATGGCGTAACAGTTCATAGAAAAGACTGTCCTAATCTTAAAAACGCCGAAGACGGTAGACTTATTGAAGTTAATTGGGCAAATAAAGATAGCAGTATCTATAACGCAGGTATTAAGGTTATAGGAACGTCGCAAATCGAAATTTTAACGTCAGTAGCATCTTGCGTAGCACAATTAAAACTAGAAATTGTTTCCACTAACGGTAGAGTGGATAATAGAACTAAACAGGTAATAGTTGATTTTAATATAAGACTTAACGATAAACACGAACTTGAAAGTTTGATAACTAAAATTAGACAAGATTCTAAGATTATAGACGTTTATAGGACGGCGAATAGCTAATGACTTTACATTGTTTACAAACGGGACTTTTGGGAGTAAACACCTATTTTTTGGTGAACGACAAAACCAAAGAAAGTATAATTATAGATAGTGGCGAAAACTACGATAAGGTTATGGGGTACGCCAAAGAAATTAAAGTAACCCCCATAGCATTATTGCTTACCCACTGTCATTACGACCACTCTCACAACGCAAAACGCATTCAAAAAGACGGTGTAAAGGTTTACGCAAGTGAAAAGGATAGCCGAAAACTAGAGCTAGGACAAACGCTATGCGAGCATTTTGGGAAAACTCCCGAACCTTTCTCGCCCGACTACGAATTTTCCGATAACGAAATTCTTAAAATATGTGATATAGAAATTAAAGTTATTTTAACCCCAGGTCATACTGACGGCTCAGCGATATTTATCGTTGAAGATATGATTTTTTCGGGCGATACGCTTTTTTGCGAGTCGGTAGGTAGAACTGATTTTCCTACGGGGAACACTAGCGATTTAATAAAATCAATAAAATTTATTTACAAAAACTTTGACGGTTATAATGTTTACCCAGGACACGGTGAATTTACGACCGTCGAACACGAAAAGAAATTTAATCCATACGTTCAAAATGATTGAAACACAGTTAGAATACGTTCATCACGACCTAGTAGAACTATTAAACATGTTCGCTGAAACCGAAAACATTAATATTAAGCACTTGTTTTCGGAAAAACCCGACAGGGTGGTTAATACAATAGTCGTTAACGGAAAGGCGTTTGCTTACGGTAATCTTTTACCCAAAATAAAAGACGAAACCGATAAAAAACGCCTTTATAAACGTTATGCAAAACTTTCGCTATACAAAGCACTTTCTATGGTGATGGGAAAATCTCTTCCATGGGGAGCGTTAACGGGGGTAAGACCGACAAAACTTGCCTACCAACAACTAGAAAAGGAAGGCGAGTTTGAAAGCTTTTTTAAGGACGTAATGAAAGTCAGTAACCAAAAAACTGAGCTTATAAAAGACGTTCTTGACACGCAAAAAGATATTTACAGTTTAGACGAAAACAATACCGATTTGTTTGTATTCGTGCCGTTTTGTCCTACGAGATGTAAATATTGTTCGTTCATAACAGCCGACGTAAAAAGTGCAAGAAAATACGTAGATGAATACGTTGACGCTTTAGTTTACGAAATTGAAAATAGTAAACAGTATGTAAAAAAACTAAGAAGTATCTACGTCGGTGGTGGTACGCCCGTATCTTTATCGGATGAAAATCTTAAAAAAGTACTTCTCGCAATAGATAAGATAAATACAGGAGTAGAGTATACCGTAGAAGCTGGAAGGCCTGACGTTATAACCGAAACAAACTTAAAAATATTAAAAGATTTTGGTGTTAATAGAATTTGTATAAACCCACATACTTTTAACGATAAAACTTTGAATTTATTAGGTAGAGAACATACTGCTAAGCAAGTTATTGAAAAATTTCATCTAGCAAAAGGCAATTTTATAATAAACATGGATTTAATTGCAGGTTTACCAGAAGAAAGCGTTGAAGACTTTAAGTATAGTTTAGATACAGCGGTAAAACTTAGTCCCGATAATATAACGGTGCATACGCTATCGGTTAAAAACGGTTCGTACTTAGCAGAAAATACCACTAGACTTCCCGAAGGCGACGTAAACGAAATGGTAGACTATGCAAGGTTTACTTTAAAAGAAAATGGGTACAATCCATATTACC
>JAFVOW010000019.1 GCA_017505625.1 Clostridia bacterium
ACTAATAGGATAAAACACGCCCGTATACGTTGCAGGGTTACTTCTTGGCGTTCTGCCGATTGGCGATTGGTCGATTGCAATAACCTTGTCAAAGTATTCTATACCCTTTATGTCATCAAAGTTCCCGTCACGGATTTTCATTTTGTTTAATCTTGATGCAAAGAAAGGATAAATTATTTCGTTAACAAGAGAACTTTTACCCGACCCCGAAACGCCCGTTACTACCGTGGTTAAACCTACGGGAATACTAACGTCAACGTTTTTAAGGTTGTTTTGTCTTGCCCCTTTTACCGTTATCCATCTACCGTCTGGGACTGCCCTAACACTAGGAACTTCTATTTTACGTCTTCCCGAAAGATAATCGCCCGTGATTGAACGAGGCTCTTTTATAATATCTTCAACACTACCCGTTGCAACGACTTCGCCACCGTGAACACCTGCACGGGGACCTATGTCTACGATATAGTCGGCTTCACGCATGGTGTCTTCGTCGTGTTCTACGACAATAAGAGTGTTGCCTAAATCACGAAGTTTTTTTAGTGTGTTTATAAGTTTTTGGTTATCTCTTTGGTGTAGACCTATGCTTGGCTCGTCTAAAATATACAACACGCCCGTAAGTCCACTGCCTATTTGCGTTGCCAAACGTATTCTTTGTGCTTCGCCACCCGAAAGAGTGGACGCACTACGTGAAAGCGTTAAATACCCTAACCCCACGTCTTTAAGAAAGTTTAGGCGTGCTTTAATTTCTTTGAGTATTGGCGTTGCAATTAAACTATCAGTCTTACCGAACTCTAATTTCTCGATAAACTCATATAATTCGGTTACCGAAATATCAGTGAGTTCAGCGATGTTTTTACCGTTAATTTTAACAGCAAGCGCTTCTTTTTTAAGACGTTTACCATGGCACGTATCGCATGGGGTTACCGTCATATATCTTTCGATTTCTTGTTTAGTGTAATCGCTTGAAGTTTCCTTGTATCTTCGTTGTAAATTAGGAATAATACCTTCCCAACTAGCGTGATAGGTGGTGTTAAAGGTTTTTGTTGAATATTCCATCTTTATTTTTTCATCGCCCGAACCGTAAAGCAATATCTTATAAATGTGCTCGGGTAAATCTTTTACGGGAACGTCTAAACTAAAACCATAGTGGCGTGCAAGTGCCGTAAAATTCATTTCAGCCATTTTGCCGTCGCCGATATTCCAACCGGTAACCGTCATAGCACCTTCACGCAAAGTTTTATTTTTATCTTTTACTATTAAATTTTCGTCGATTTCATTTTTAAACCCTAAGCCGTGACAAGTAGGACACGCACCGTATGGGTTGTTAAAAGAAAATAGTCTAGGTTCGATTTCTTCTAAACTTATTCCACAGTCGGGACAAGAATATTTTGTTGAATATAGCGTCGTTTCACCGTCTACTATTTGTACTTGAACAAGACCGTCGGCAAGTTTTATAGCCGTTTCTATACTGTCGGTTAAACGTTTTTGTATGCCGTCTTTTACTATAAGTCTATCAATTACTACGCTTATAGTGTGTTTTATATTTTTTTCGAGTTTTATTTCTTCGTCTAGCCCGTAAACCACGCCGTCGATTAAAACTCTAGCATAACCGCTTTTTTTGTACGATTCTAGTTCTTTAGCGTACTCGCCTTTTTTACCACGCACTACAGGTGCGTTTACTAAAATTTTACTACTTTCTGGAAACGACATAACTTTATCGACTATTTGGTCCACAGTTTGACGGGCAATTTCACGTCCACAGTTAGGACAGTGAGGTTTACCTACACGTGCATATAGTAGCCTAAAATAATCGTAAATTTCCGTTACAGTACCAACGGTAGAACGTGGGTTATGCGACGTTGTTTTTTGGTCGATTGATATTGCGGGCGATAACCCTTCGATACTATCGACGTCGGGCTTTTCCATTTGCCCTAAAAACATACGGGCGTAACTTGATAAACTTTCTACGTATCTGCGTTGTCCTTCGGCGTAAATGGTTTCAAAGGCAAGCGTAGATTTACCACTGCCCGATAAACCCGTTAACACTACGAGTTTATCACGTGGAATTTTTACGTCGATATTTTTAAGGTTGTTTTCCCTTGCACCTTTAATAATTAAATAATCTTTCATATTATTTTCTTAATTTCGCTTTTAGTTTAGATATTGTATCTCTTAGTTCTATACACCTTTCAAAATCTAAGTTACTAGAAGCTATTTTCATAAGCGCTTTTAACTTTTCGATTTCTTCGGGAATATCGCTTTGTTTTATGTCGTTAACTTTACTATTCTTTTTAGTAATTTCTAGCGTATTTACTACGTCTTTTACTATGGTTTTAGGAATTATTCCGTGTTTATCGTTATACGCTTTTTGAATTTCACGACGTCTTGCCGTTTCGTCTATCGCACGACGCATACTGCCCGTTATATTATCAGCGTACATTATAACTTGACCTTCTGCGTTTCTCGCAGCACGGCCAATTGTTTGTATAAGCGAAGTTTGACTACGCAAGAATCCTTCTTTATCGGCGTCAAGAATTGCCACGAGTTTTACTTCGGGTAGGTCTAACCCTTCACGCAAAAGGTTTATACCACATAAAACGTCAAACTCGCCCGTGCGCAGTCCAGACACGATATCTATTCTTTCCATAGTGTCTATATCACTGTGCATATATCGTACTTTTACGCCGTTTTCTTTTAAGTATTCAGTTAAACTTTCAGCCATTTTTTTAGTAAGAGTGGTTATTAAAACTCTGCCTTTTTCTTTTATGACTGAATTGATTTCAGTAAGAAGATGGTCTATTTGATTTTTGGTAGGAACTACTTTAACTTCGGGGTCTAATAGACCGGTAGGACGTATAAGTTGTTCAATAACTTGTCCTGCTTGAGACATTTCGTACTCGGCGGGTGTTGCCGATACGCATATCATTTGACCAATTCGTGCATCAAATTCTTCAAAGGTAAGAGGTCTATTGTCAAATGCCGATTTAAGCCTAAACCCGTAATCAACTAGGCTTGTTTTTCTCGCCTTGTCGCCGTTACTCATAGCACCTATTTGCGGTATAGTCATATGCGACTCGTCTATAAACACTATAAAATCTTCGGGAAAATAATCTAATAACGTAAAGGGTGGCTCGCCTACGCTTCTACCGTCAAAATAACGGCTATAGTTTTCGATACCCTTGCAAAAGCCTATTTCTCGCATCATTTCTATATCGTAGTCGGTGCGTTGATTAAGACGCTGTGCTTCGATTAGTTTTCCTTGCTCGTTAAAAAACCTTACTTCTTCTTCCTTATCACGTTCTATTGCCAAAATTGCACGGCTTAGTTTTTCAAACTCTACGGCGTAATGGCTTGCGGGAAAAATAACTGCGTGCTTTAGTTCGGAGATAATTTTACCCGAGACGTATTCTACTTCGTAAATATTTTCTATAGTATCGCCGAAAAATTCTACCCTTATTATAATTTCGGTGTTAGCCGATGGGAAAACGTCTACGACGTCCCCACGTGCCCTAAACGAAGAACGTGAAAAATCTATATCTTTTCTCGTATACTGAATACCTACGAGTTTACGCATAAACTCATCACGGTCTAAATTGTCGCCAGGTCTAACTGAAACGGCTAAGCGATAATATTCTTCAGGAGCGCCAAGCCCGTATATACACGAAACCGATGCAACCACGATAGTATCGCTTCGTTCAGCTAAAGAACACGTTGCCGAGTGGCGAAGTTTATCTATTTCATCATTTATTGCTAGGTCTTTTTCTATATAAGTATCGGTACTAGGAAGATATGCTTCGGGTTGATAATAATCATAGTACGACACGAAAAACTCAACTCTATTCTCGGGAAAAAATTCCCTAAATTCATTACAGAGTTGTGCCGCAAGGGTTTTGTTGTGAGCAATAACTAAGGCAGGACGATTTAGTCTTTCGATAACGTTAGCCATAGTAAAAGTCTTTCCTGACCCCGTAACGCCAAGAAGTACTTGAGTTCTTAAACCGTCGTTTACGCCTTCCACAAGTTTTTCGATGGCTTGTGGTTGGTCGCCCGTCGGCTTAAACTTACTATGAAGTTTGAACTTGATTTTTTCCATAATCGCTCTACCGTATATTTTGTGTAATATATAATCTACTATTCTTATTATAATTTATATATTTATAAAAATCAACACTTTTAAGAACTAATAAATAGGCAACTTTTATACTGTAATTTGAATATAATATACTAGCAATACTACGGAGGAAATTTTTAAATATGTGTTGTCTTTTCGGTTCGGGCTGTAACTGCTCGAATAATAATAGAAGAAACTGTAACCAAAATAATTACGTGGGCATTGTAGGCCCTCGTGGTCCACAAGGTCCGCAAGGTGCAACGGGTGCTACGGGTCCTGTTGGTCCTCAAGGACCACAAGGTCCTGTAGGTCCTGCCGGTGCTACGGGTGCTACGGGTGCGACAGGTCCGATTGGCCCACAAGGTCCCGTTGGTCCTATCGGCCCTACTGGTGCCACTGGAGCAACAGGTGCAACCGGTCCACAAGGGCCCGTTGGTCCTCAAGGGCCTAGTGGTTTAAATGACGGTTTATACGCTTCAACGGCAGGAGCTGTGGCTGTTTTAGATGCTTCTATAATTCCCATAGCGATAGATTCTTCGACCACACCTACAACACTTTCAGTAACTACTGAGGGAGTAGTTCTGCCCGAAGCAGGAACTTATTTAGTTTCTTACTTTGCAAGTTCTACGTCGCCCGCTTCTACCATCGCACTTTATTTAGACGGCGTGGCTATTGCAGGAGAAACTTTGTCTCTTACAGCAAACTCTACGGGTAGTAAAACTGTAATTATTACGACTACGGCAGGTGGAAATCTCTCTCTTTACAACACCACTGGTGCTGAAATTACCGTCAGTGATGCAGGCTTAACCGTACTTCGCTTAGACTAACTAATTATAAAAAAATAAAGGTATAGACTTTTAATAAGTCTATACCTTTTTTTGTGTATTGATTAAATATTTTCCTTCGCCGTCTACGTAGACGCTTACCGTTCCGTGAACGTCAGTTCTATATAAACCGTAATTATCTCTTCCGTTTATAAGTCTTGATATAACGCTAGAAGACGGACAATTCGGGTTTCTAGAACTAACGGAAATTACAGCGTTTTTGGGATTTATTAGTTCTAAAAATTCTATGCTAGTGGCGTTAGAGTCTCCACCCGATGAAACTTTTAGAAAATCTATATTTTCCAGATTTAACTCTAAGCCGTAATACTTAAATGCGTTCTTGTAAAGGTTGTTTTTATAGTTTTCAATTACAAGTTTTTCTTGCGTTTTATCGGCATCGCCAGTAAATAAAAACCTTACTAAGTTATATTCAAAATAAATTATAGGACTTGCATTACCTATTTGGTATTTACTAGGACTAAACTCAGAGTTTAATTGCGAATAAGCGTCGTTTAACCCTTTTTCGGGTGTTAGAAATGCTAACTTGCAACCGTCTATTAAGATATATTCGTTTATATAGGAAATTTTAGTTTGTATTTGCTTAGAATTTAAGGTATCTAACGCCTTACTAAAAGAAGGAAAAATTGATAAATCTAGAATTTTGGGAATATATGAAAAGTTTACTGTGAAATCTATTAAAAGTTCTTCTACTGCACCGACGTGCTCACTTGAAGGGTTCGTTAAAATCAAATAATCAATGGTAGTAATCTTTAATGAACTAAGTTTTTCCTTTAACACGTTATACGTAGATTTTAACCCCGTATCTATTAGAATACATTTACCATTTTCCGTGTTAATTAAAATGCATTCACCGTTGTCTACGTCTATAAAATTAACGGAAAACTTTGGTAGGTCTTCCGTTAAATCTTTGTTATCTTGAATTTCTTGATTAGTATCGTTACACGCAGTAAAAATAGATATCAAAAAGAAAACGAGTACGATAATAAAAAATAGTTTTCTTTTGTGGGAATAGTTCATTTTATTTGTTCGTTTTCTTTAAGTTTTCTATATCTTTTAATATTTTTGGCATATTTTCAATGGCACATTGATAACCAATATCGTACATAACACTTCCTGCTCCGAACGAAATAGGCTTGTACGCAGACAAATCGGGATGAAGCATTACGTCGGAATTTTCGTAACCTTTTTCCCAAGGTTTTTCCACTTTGCCTTGATATGTAGGAAATAACTTATCTAAAAATCCACTAGGTTTAGGTTCGTGGTTAGATAAATCTATGCCTATAACGTAATCTGCACCAAGCTGACGCACTAGGTCGGCGGGTACTGAATTTGTGAAAGCACCGTCTATGTATCTTTTATTATCTACAACTACGGGTTTGAAAAATGGTGGATAACTAGACGATGCAACAAGTGCTGTAGCCACACTTCCTAAGCTAAACACGTATTCGTCGCCGGTTTCTAGTTCAGTTGCAACTGCACGGAAAGGTTTTTTTAGTTCTTCAATGTTTAGTGACCCTATCGACTTATCTATTACGTTAAACAAGCCAGAGGTATCCATATTTATCATAAAACCGTTTTTTACGTCGCCTATTTCTATGGTTTTTAACATTTCTAAAATATCAGTAGAAGTATAACCGCTTGCGTAAAAAGCGCCTATAATACTACCTATACTAGTTCCAGCAATTACGTCGAACGTTATGCCGTTTTCTTCAAAGGCACGTAGTGCGCCGAGTTCGGCAAAACCTTTTGCCCCACCAGAACCGAGTGCAAGACCTAGTTTTATAGGTTTGGGTTGTTTTTTAAATAGTTTGAAAAAATTAAAAAATCCCATCGTTTATTCCGTGTCCTTTTTGGGTTTTTGTAAAACGAGTTTTATAACCACAATAATGGTAAGAACAAGTGCTAAACCTAAAAGCCCGTATAATATATAATCTAATACTTCTATTGACCAAAATCTAACGCAAATTTCAGCAAGAATAGCAATTATAGTGCCGGCAATAAAATTGCCTATTACCACAGGTAAAACGCTTTGAGAAAATTTTAGTCCTAAAAACACTGCTATTGCCGTTCCCATCCAAACACCCGTCATAGGTAGTGGGATTGCAACAAACACAAAAACGCCAAGCTGTTTTATAAACGATTCTGATTTAGAACGGTTTTTTTGACTTTGTTGTTGTTTTGCTAGCGTTTCGTTTGCTTTATCTTCAAAATAACCTTCAACTTTTAAGGTAAACTTCTTAAACCATTTGATTTTTTTTAGTAGTGCAAGTATAGGTTTTAATAAGAAATATACTAGGATAAATGCTAACGTAGAACCCACGTATGCAACGCCAAACGCCGTAAAAAAGCCTAAGCCTAATCCACGTGCAAAGACTATGCCACCTTTGAGTTCAATCATAGGCATGAAAGACATTAAAAGTGTTGCTAAATAATCGTTTTCTATTAAATTACCTAAAAATTCTACCATAATACGACCAAAAAGTTGTTTTTTTTCTATATACACAGTATAATGTAAATAATTAAAAAAAGCAACAAAATATACTACTCTATTAAAGGAAAAAGTATGACAACTCAACAAATGCTGTCTAGATTAAGACGTGGTATAAGTGAATATCAACTTATTCGAGACGGAGATAAAATTGCAGTAGGCGTTTCGGGAGGTAAAGATTCTGTAACGCTATTAAAACTTCTTGCAGAATACCAAAAATTTTCTCCTGAAAAGTTTGAACTTATAGCTATTACCGTCGACTTAAAATTTAATAAAAAACCAACGGATTTTTCTCCTATTAAAACGCTATGCAATTCGCTAGGCGTAAAATACTATATTGAAAGCACTGATATTGGTGAAATAGTTTTCGATTTAAGAAAAGAATCTAATCCTTGTGCGTTGTGTTCCAAAATGCGCAAAGGTGCGTTATATTCTAAAGTAAAGGAATTAGGGTTTAACAAAATTGCTATCGGACATCACTCCGATGATTTAATCGACACCTTTTTGCTTTCGCTTTTCTATGAAGGACGTTTAAGCACGTTTGCCCCAAAAAGTTATCTTAGTAAATCAGATATAACTTTAATTCGTCCTATGATTATGGTAAAGGAAAGTGAAGTTACGGCATATTCTAAAAACCTACCCATTGTAGATAGTTGTTGTCCTGCTAACAAACAAACTAAACGTGAATACGTTAAAAACGTTATATCAGACGTTGCAAAAGAAGTTAAAAACGTTAGAGAAATGATGTTTACCGCACTTACTCACTCCGAAAGATATAACCTTTTCGATAAATTTGATAAGCAAATTGATGAAATTTAATTTTATAAAAAAACCACTTTTTAGTAAAAAGTGGTTTTTGTTTTTTAATTAGTTAAAACAATCTTATTATAACAATTATTATTAAAAACTATTGCCGAATATGCAACATTCGATTTACCACAAACCAAACTACTACATTTAGACAATAAATATGCATCTCTTAAAACTTCTAATCCCAATAAGTAATTGTGGCTTTCTCTATTTTTAACGCAATTTTCTAAATGAATCCCCTCATTTCCACCATTAGAACGGTAAACTTCTAAACACTTTACTTTATCTCCTAAAGTTTCTATTAGTTGGTTTTTTATCTTTTCTTCATCTGTACATAAGAAAATTTGATTAAGACCAGTTTTAGACAGCGTTCTCTTAATCATATTCACTGTTTTATTTAAACTTGCTGGTTTATTGTGCCCCAAAGTACAATTCATATCAGTTCCTCGTATATGTACACCAAGGCAATTTCTTAAATTCATCTCAAATGCTAATCTTTCAAATTCATTTCTTAAACCTGATTTAAGTGGGCAATTTTTACTTGTAAACGCATTTATTTTTTTTACTAATTTTTTATTCGGAAATCCTTCTGTAGCAAAATTATTAACACCATAATGAGGTACTGTGCAGTATGGATACTTGTCCTCGCTAACATATATATTTTTAGCCAAATCAACCTCCCTGATGCTTGTATTCTGATCAAAATAGTACTCAAAGCAATTCATCGTGCCGTTTATAGGGTTTTTTTCATTATAGGGAGTAGTATAGTTTTGCCAATCTATAACATATTTGTATCCATATTTGCTTGCAAGCCTTGCATGACCAACTGCATAAAAATAATTGGAGAAAAAACCTGTTTTTGGAACTCCTTTTATTAAATACAAATCGTAATTATTTATTCTCTTCCTTAACCTACTTTTGAGTATAAGGCAAACTACTTTTCGCCAAAAATATGCTTTAATCTTCATTTTCCCCTCTCTTATATCTCTGTGCAAAAATAAATCTAACTAAAAAAACATTTTCATTTTTAATATTAATATAATTAGTCGTTGTCCTCTATTTTTAAAATCCTTTATTGAACATTCTTTTAAGGAATCATCTTTGGACACCATTCTTAATAACTCCCTCTTTTCTTGTTTTGTAGTCTGCTTGTAATTTTTATAAAACTTATGGATAGCCGCAATTAGGTTAACTACTCTTTCATTTTGTATTCTTTTCAAAACTTCATTATTAGAAGTATACAACTCGGTTATCTCTTGGCGTTTATCAAAAGTTGTAGCAACTACATTATAAACATTTTTATTAACTTTTGTATAAAGAGAGGAAACAGAGATTCTTCTATAACGAAAGTGCTGATTATTTGCAATATATATTTTCTTAACCTATCTAAGTACTTCAAAATTAAAACAAAAGTCCTCACCAAGCATCAAATCCATGTTTCTTATTTTGTGTTCTTTAATAATTGAAGATTTATACAAAATACCACACGAAGACACAAATATACACGTAGGAAATTCCTTCCCTATTTTTTCAACAACTTCTTTAGGAGAAAGCAACATTTGAGTAGAAACTTTATAACTATTAGTCTCTATAATTTTACCTCCACTCCAAATTTCTTCAATGAAGCCAGTAATATAAACTTCTATTTCTCCTTCTCTTAAGACCTTATAAGCCTCCGCCAAAAAATCCATTTCATAAATATCATCTGAATCTAGAATACAAAAATATTCTCCACTAGATTTTTCTATGCCCAAATTTTTTGCACTAGCAGGCCCTCCGTTCTTTTTGTGAAAGACTTTAATTCTATCATCTCTTTTTGCATACTCTTCACATATTTTAGCACTAGAATCGGTAGAACCGTCATCAATCAAAAGCAGTTCTAAATCCTTAAAGGTTTGATTTAAAACACTCTCAATTGAGTCTCTTAAAAATTTTCCGCATTATACAGAGGCATGATTACACTAAATATTAATCTAACTTCCTTGATAGAATTTCCTTCCTTGTAAAAATTATTAGTTAATATATTCTTTTAGAATTGCATCCATTTGGTCTTTTTTCTCTAGCATTTCACTAGCAAGTTTTAATTGGTTTCTCGTTCTATCTAAATTTTGACCAGGATATTTGGTTTTGAAGTAAGTATCGCCTTGAATATAGTCTGTTAAAAATCTTACGGCTAGTTCAATAGTGATGGTAAAAGCTCCAAGATTAAGAGTTTTCTTTTCTAAATCAGTAAGGTTTCCTTTAACTTCGCCAAGAAATCCTTTACAAAAAGCACGGTATTTATTTAAATCCAAATGAACGTTATCCGTGTTAGGGTCATCTTCAAGACAGGTGTTTGCAACCGTTCTTATCGAGTCACCAAAATCGTGTGCCATCGCACCTGGCATAACCGTATCTAGGTCTAAAACTGACAGCGCTTGACCTGTGGCTTTATCTATTGCTACGTTATTAAGTTTTGTATCGTTATGAGTAACTCTTAACGGGATTAATCCTTCGTCTAATAATTTTTGTAATTGACACGCCATTTCTTCGTGTTTAAACACAAAATCCAATTCTTTTTGAACCTGTTTTGCTCTCTTATACGGGTCTTTTTTTACTATTTTGCGTAACTTCTTATACCTTACGGGAGTATTATGGAAATTAGGTATAGAAACGTATAGTTTTTTAGTATCAAATCCGTCTAGACAGTTTTGAAATCTACCAAATGCTTCGCCTGCACTTTCTATAACTTTTACGTCGTCGCATACGTCGTACGTAATAGAATTAGAAATGTAACGATATACACGCCAATACTCACCTTTTTCATCCTTAAAATACGGCTTTTTCTTGTCTTTCGTTAAAAAGACACGTAAAACGAAACGTTTAGTGGATAGGTTTTTCTTCTTTATGTTTTCTCTAACGTAATCAGTAACGTTAACGATATTCTCCATTAACTTAGTAGGGTTTTTAAAAACCGATTTATTGATACGTTGAACTATGTAATTTTTCTCTTCTCCATCTCTAACGTATTGAACGTGGTACGTGCTATTAATTATACCCGTAGAAAGTTCTTTACAGGTTACGTACTTACCGCCAATTTCAAAAGATGCACAAATATCTTGAATAGTCAAAAGATTGTCTCCTTTTTATCTTTGCTATTTTATATTATTCGATAATGCTATCGAAGTTTTCGTGGGTCTAAAAATTTTTTATCTTGAATTTTTATCACTTTATTACAAATTTCTCTAGCTGTTTTCTTATGAGAAATAAGTATTAAGGTTTTGTCTTTTAGGGTATTAAGATTATATAGTATTTTCTTTTCAGTTGTTTCGTCAAGGGCTGAAGTTGATTCGTCTAAAAGCATAACGGGAGCACCCGATATTATTGCCCTAGCAATAGCAACCCTTTGAATTTGACCTTCTGATAAACCTAATCCGTTTTCGCCAACCTTAGCATCAAGACCACCTTTTATGTCGCTGACAAACTCATCGGCACAACTAATTTTTAAGGCGTTATTAATTTGTTCTTCGGTCGCTGTTTTGTTTATAAAAGTTAGGTTGTCGTATAAAGTTCCCGAAAACAGTAAATTTTGTTGGGGAACGTAACTAAATAAATTTCTCGTTGTTTCGCTTATCGGAATTTGAGTATCGTCGCAGTTTAAGACTAAGTTACCCGATTCGGGTTTATAAACGTCCAGCAACAATTTAATGAAAGTGCTTTTACCTATTCCCGATTCGCCTTCTATTAAAACTCTATCGCCCTTAGAAATCGTTAAAGATGCATCTTGCAAAATAATTTCTTTGTCGTAAGAAAATTTTAAGTCGTTAACTATTATATCTTTTAAGTTTTGATAAACGAAATCTCTATTTTCTAGTAAAGATTGGTCTTCGTTTTCAATACTTTCAATTTCTAGTATTCTCTCTGCAGAAGCTAGCATTGCATAATATTTAGGTATAACGTTAGAAAGCGAAGCAAACGGTACTTGAACGTTATTTACTAACTGCAAAATCGCTGAAAGCGAGCCGTAACCCAAAACGCCGTTATAAATCTTAAACGCACCGTAAATTAATGCAAAGATATAACCAAGGCTAAAAATCATATTGTAAATTGCATGGCCACCTACCGAATACTTTGCACGTTTCATTTTAACGTCAAAATTTTCACGTTGAAGATTGTCTGCATTGTCGGTAACGTTTTTATTTGCCGAAAACACTTTAACTGCCAACAAATTCTCTATGGTTTCTTGCATAAACGAGTGAGTTTTACCGCTAGTTGCTTGCGACTGTTTATGAAAACTTTTTAATTTTGCACGCATAAGCGTGAGCGTTAAATAAACAAGTAATCCTGCAACAACGAACACGCATGCAAAAATCCAGTCTAAAATAACGATAGCAACGATTGCACATATAAGTCTACACGTTGCAGAAACGACGTTCGGGACTATAGTCGTAACGCCGTCGGCAACTACCGCCACGTCGGTATTTAAGCGGTTAAGCAAATCTCCACTATGGTAATCGGTAATCTTTTGATAGTTTTTCTTTAGTATATCTCCGAACAAGTGAGATTTAAAAGCAATTTCTAGTTTACCCTTAATGTGGTCTACAAGATAGTTTATGATAATTCTAAACACAAATTGCAAAAGCACGATTGACCCGATTAAAATAGAGCCTTTTATTATACTTGTCCTACCGGCAACTGCGTCCAAATTCGTTGCACCGTCGATAATAATCTTTACTGCGATTGCAAATAGAACGGATAAAAGCGAAAACAAGACGTTAGATACGATTAGTATCCCCATCTTAAGCGACTGTCCTTTAGAGTGCAGTTTTATCCACTTTTTAGCGTTCTTGTTGTCCATTTATTTTTTATCCTTATATACGACGTATGTAGGAACTAGTTCTTTAACTAGGTCTTTCATCCCTTCTGATTCTTTTCTTGCGAGTTTATAGAGTTCTTCTATTTTACTAATGAAAGTTTTTTCGTCAAATTTAATCGGCTTACCAATAGAAATCATATCGTTAGCTGTTTTCTTTAGACCTTCTTCTTTCATAAGTCTTTCTTCATAAAGTTTTTCGCCTGGACGAAGACCGGTAACCATAATATCGATGTCCTTAAACGGTTCAAACCCACTAAGTCTAATCATATTAATTGCTAAATCATAAATTTTAACGGGTTCGCCCATATCGAGAACGAAAATTTCTCCACCCTTAGCATAAGCACCCGCTTGCAATACTAAACTTACGGCTTCGGGAATAGTCATAAAGTATCTAACGATGTCTTTATGTGTAACGGTAACCGGGCCACCTTCTTTAATTTGTCTTTTAAATAGCGGAATAACCGACCCGTTAGAGCCTAATACGTTTCCGAAACGCACTGCAGCGTATTCTGTGGTGTTATAGGTTTTGGCTAACGATTGAACAATCATTTCACAAATACGCTTAGTTGCGCCCATTATATTTGTGGGGTTTACCGCTTTATCGGTACTAATGAGCACGAATTTTTCAGCCTTAAATTTGCCTGCAGCATTTGCAACGTTATGCGTACCGTGAACGTTGTTTTTAATAGCTTCGTTAGGGCTATCTTCCATCAACGGAACGTGTTTGTGCGCTGCCGCATGGAAAACTATTTGAGGTTTATATTTTTTGAATATGGACTCTATTTTTTTACGGTCTCTAACGCTCGCAATTAAAACTACTAAATCAAGGTCTGGGTTTTGTCTTTTTAATTCCTGTTGAATATCGTAAGCGTTATTTTCGTAAATGTCCACGATTATAAGGCGTTTGGGGAATTTAGTTGCAATCTGACGACAAAGTTCACTACCAATCGAACCACCGCCACCGGTAACTAAAACAGTTTTGCCCTCAATATAGCCCATAATTTCTTTGGCGTTAACGTCTACCACGTCTCTACCTAGTAAGTCTACAACGTCAACTTCTTTAATATCAGAAATAGAAACTTTTCCACTTACGATTTCCTTAAACGCTGGAACGGCTTTTACCTTGCATCCCGTTTTTTGGCTTTCGGTAACTAGTTTACTGATTACACGTTTAGGTGCAGACGGCATAGCGATAACTATTTCGTCAATGTTATACTTAGAAGCAAAGTTTTGAACTTCGCCAGTTCGCCCAACAATCGGAACTCCGTGTATGGTTTGTCCTAATTTAAACGGGGAATCATCTAAAGCGCATACCGGATACATTTCAGCATTAGAAGTATTTTTAATTTCTCTGATAAGATTATCGGCAGTATCTCCTGCGCCGATAAAAAGCACCCTTTTTTTGTTCTTTTTTTTGTTACCTTCTATACTTTGATAAAACCTGAATATAAATCTACTTACAAATATTAAAGAAAGATAGAAGAACGACGTAATAATTGCCCATTCGATAGTAAGCAGTTCAGATACGTAGGCGACTACAAGGGTATAAACTGCCCAAATTGCGCAAGAAAGGAAAATCTTTAAGGCATCGTCAATACTCACGTATCTCCATAGTCTTGCGTAAAGTCCAAAAGCTACGTTTAGTAAAAGTGCCAATATTATACCCGAAATCATCCAAATCAAATCAGTAACGATACATAAATCGGCATCGTATCTTAGCAATATTATTGACAATGTCCAAGAAAGACCTATTGCAAGAAAGTCAAAAATTACGTATGCTAATAATTTTAGTTTTCTATTCATTTTCTTCTCCGTGTAACGTTAGTTTTTCCGAAACGTTAATTAAATTTTCTATAGATAAGCCGTTAGTTTCTAGCTGAGTAGAAATACTGCCGTTTTTAACAAATTTGTCGTTTACGCCGAACTGTCTAACTATAATATTTTTGTTAGCACTCGCATAATAAGACGAAACCATTGAACCAAATCCACCGATTAAGGCGTTTTCTTCTAAAACGAATACTGCCTTAGATTTTATTTCGTCAAGTGCCTTAGCGTTTAAAGGTTTAACACATCTAACTGCCGTAACGCCGACGTCTAACTTGCTAGCCGACTTAAACTCTAAAGCAAGTTCAAGCATCCTAGGTCCTACCGCAAGTACGGTAACGTCTTTGCCGTGGCTTAATGGTTGCCATAAACTACTACCTAAAGACAAGAACTCTCTATCTATAGCTGAATATGATTTAGGATATCTAATTGCAACTGGAGAATTTAGGCTTAAAGCATAGTCAATAGCATCGCTAAGTTCTAGGTTGTTATTAGGACATAATACCGTCATATTGGGAAGATGAGTTAAATAGCTCAAATCGAATACACCTTGATGCGTTTTACCGTCTTCTCCAACGAGTCCTGCCCTATCCAAACAAAACACTACGGGAAGGTTTTGCAAACACACGTCGTGTAAAATTTGGTCGTAAGCACGTTGCATAAAGGTTGAATAAATTGCAACGACGGGTTTTAATCCGCCTATAGCCATCCCCGCCGATAACGTAACGGCGTACTCCTCAGCAATACCCACGTCAATGAAGTTCTTAGGATATTTTTCTGCAAAATCCGAAAGTCCCGTGCCGTCTTTCATGCCAGCAACTACGGCAACGATTTTATTATCTTTAGAAACTGCGTCGGTAAGTTTATCACCTAGCGCTTTGCTAAAACCCTGCGTGGTGATTTTCATATTTTTGCCTACGCCGTGATATAAATCCGAACGTTCTTCAGCTTGTTCGTAACCTTTACCTTTTTGAGTACTTATATGCAAGAAAACTGCCTTTATCTTTGAAAGGCGTTTTACTTTTTGTAAAATTCTTACCATTTCTTTGGTATCGTTACCGTCAACAACGCCCACGTACTTAAACCCGTAATCTTCAAAAGTTCTGCCTTTTTTTAGGATACGTTTAATTAAATTTCTAATACGTATCAAAAAGCGTGTTATAAAAGTATTACCAAAAATTTTCTTGATGGCGTTTTTGCCTCTAACGTATTTCATAGAAGCAGTTTTCTTAGAAATAAACCCGTAAAAACCGTTTTGTTTTTAGAAATACTCATACCGTTGTCGTTTAAGATTACGATATAATTTTTGGGTTTTACTTGTGATGAAAACATTGCTTCAAGATTAAGACCGTTAACCAAAGAACCATCGCCAACAACGTCTATAACAGTATAATCTTCGCCAAGAGAATCTCTTGCCTGGCATAGACCTAGGCCAGAGGCAATACTCGTGCCTGCATGCCCAGTCGTAACGGGGTCGTAAACGCTTTCTTCTCTATCGGGAAAACCCGCTAACCCTCCGTCCGTTCTAATGGTGGAAAATTTCTCTTTTCTATCCGATAAAATTTTATGAGCGTAACATTGGTGACCAACGTCGAAAATTAATTTATCTTTAGGAAAATCAAAAACGTGATGAAGGGCAACGGTAGTTTCAACGATACCTAAATTAGAAGATAAATGCCCACCGTTTTTATTAACAACGGAAATAATCTCTTCCCGAATTTCTGCTGAAAGAGATTTAAGTTGTTCATCGTTTAAGTTTTTTAAGTCTATAGGGGTTTTTATATTTTCTAAAACAGTCATAGCTTCCCCATTACACGCACGCATATAATAATATATTTTATTATATACTAAAAGTAAACAGTTGTCAACGGCAAATTTACAAGGAAAATTTTCGTGCTAAACGCTAAAAAAACTTACCCCAAAAAAGTGTAAGTTTTTTAACGTTATTTTATTATTTTTGTTTGGAAAATTCGCAACCGCAATAGTTTTGACGGTATAAATTAAGTTCTTTTGAAAGGCTAATTGAACGCAAATATCCACCACGTTTTTTAAAGTCTGACGGTAAATATTTTACGCCGATTTCCTGTCCTATTAAAGTGCCAATTCGATTGATATTTTCTGCATTTTTTAGTGGGCTTAACGTAAGAGTTGTTGCAAAGTAATCATAACCTAGTTCGCTTGCAATTTCAGCCGTTTTTTTAAGTCGTAAATGAAAGCAATCAAAGCAACGAGCGCCACCTTCTATTTCGTTTTCTTTCCCTTTAACTTTGTCTAAAAATTCTAGGTGGTTATAGTCCACGATTTTACATTTTACGTCGAATATATTACATATGCGCAATTGTTCGTCACGTCTTAGTTCGTACTCTTTTATGCTATCCATATTAGGATTATAGAACAAAACGGTAACCGAAAAATCGTCCTTTAATCTCTCTATGCACCCCGTAAAACACGGCGCACAACACGAGTGAAGTAATAGCGTTGGGCGAATTTTTGCGTCCTTATTTTTTTGTATTTCCGCCTGCATTAACGCATCGGCGTTTACTTTATTTTTCATATTTCCGTCTTTGTAATTTTGTTATTTTCGTTGGTTAAAATATATGCTTTACCACCAGAAGTAACGCTTTCTTTAAGTACGCCGTCAATGAAAACAAGTGCACAATCGTCTTCTACTGCGTAGGCTTTTTCTATGTTTTTACTTAGCATTGTCGCAGTAAAATCAGTTTCTCTATGATTAAAATGCGGACACATCGTGCCGTCTAGTATGCCTAGCCCTTTTTTCATAGCGTATTCAGAACTTTTCCCACGCATAATTTCGTAGTCTGTGTACATATCAGTAAACCAACAAATTGCCCCTGCCGATAAACCACAGATAATTTTGCCGTCGTTATATGCCTTAATAATGAGTTTATCTAGACCGCATTCAGCCCACTTCTCTAGCATAAATACAGTATCGCCACCACCGATATAAATGCAGTCAGCATTTAAAATTTTATTAGCAATTCTCTCTACGTCCATTTCGCCGTAAACTATTAAAGCCACTTCTGCTTTAATGTCAAAAACCGAGGTATAGGTCTTTCTAAAACTGTTAAAATACGGCATACTGTCGTGTGATGCCGTACCTATGAATAATGCGTTTGCTCTTTTTTCGCCTGCGTGAATTTTAGCAAGATTAGCAACGTATCTATCTATTTCTAAAGTCGTTTTGTTTTTAATTTCGCCACCACCTATGGCGACTATAGTCTTTTGCATAAGAATAAATTTTAGTCCTTATCGATTATTTTCTTTGCGTTGTTATAGAATAGGTCTTTAGCATAATCTTTGCCGTACTTTTTCTCTACGATATCTCTTGCTTCTCTTAAACGGTTTGTCCTTGCAAAATGAATATCACTTGCAACAAAGTCCACAAGCCCTAGTTTTAATAATTTTTTAGTAAGTTTTTTACCCGTCTTGTTTTCACC
>JAFVOW010000020.1 GCA_017505625.1 Clostridia bacterium
AATAATAAAAATTTTCAACCAAAGAAAAAAGGAGCGAAAATGAAGATTACTAAAATAGAGCCTATCTTGGCAGGGAATAGACATTTGTTCGTAAAAGTTCATACTGACGAAGGCATCGTTGGACTCGGTGAGTCGGGGCTATGGGCGATGTGAGAGGGTGTAGTCGGCACTCTTAAATGTTTAGAGCCCGTTATCGTAGGCGAAGACGTTATAGAATTAACTTCATAAACGAAAGGTTATATGAAGAACATCAATTTAAGGGCATGAATATTCAAAGCGCAATATCGGCAATCGACCTTGCTCTTTGGGATATAAAGGGTAAAGCGTTAGGCGTTCCCGTTTACGATTTGTTCGGTGGAAAATATAGGGATAAAATTCGCGTATGGCGTCATATTACCCCTAATAACGATAAAGAATTGTTTAGAGCGTTATTGCTAGAAGCTAAATTGGACGGCTTTACTGCCGTTAGAATTAACCCTTGTAGGGATATGGAAGGCTGGGCAACTTCAAAGCGTTTAGCGACTATGTATGAAAGAATTGCATTTGCAAGAGAAGTTTTGGGTGACGAAATTGATATTGCAATAGAAATTCATAGAGAACTTAACGGCGACGAGTCGTTGATGCTTTGCAAAATGCTAGAAAAACTTAACATACTATTCTTTGAAGATCCTATTCGTTCGGAAAACATTGAAACGTTAAAGGACTTTACGGCAAAGACGACGGTGCCTATCGCAGCAGGCGAAAGATGTATCAGTATTCAAGAATTTGAGATGATGCTAAACGCAGGTATGAGAATTGCAAGACCCGATACGTGTACGCTAGGGGGCTTTACGGGCAGTATGAAGGTTTGCGCGCTCGCTGAAGCGCACCATGCTTATATCGTGCCACACGTTCCGGTTAGCGTTATTAATATCGCATCTAGTTTGCATATGGCGGCTGTAATTCCTAACTTCTTGATTATGGAAACTTTCCCACCTAAAACCTTTAACCAAGCGCTAGATTGTATGGGCGAATATAAGTTTAAGTTAAAGGACGGATATATGGAAATACCTAACGGACCAGGTTGGGGTGTTGAACTTGCCGACGATATAGATAAAAAAACACCGTACGTGACTATTCCTTGGCGACTTGACCAGCATAACTGCTACGGTGGGGCAGATACTACCGATAAGGTAAATAAAAAGTAAAAAATTATAATAAATAAAAAGAGAACAAAGTCAAAAACTTTGCTCTCTTTTTTTATATCAAATTTACTTACGTTAATTTTTAATTGCGATTATTAGTCGATAAATTCTTTGTTGATATCAATCACTCTCTTTTCTTTTCTTGCAATTTCAGCAGCGTAGCAAATTAAGTGTCCTTTAATAGAATCGTTTATATCCGTAGTAGAAAGGGAACTATTGTCGCCACGAAGTAGCGCAAGTAAGTCTTTCATAATGAAATAGTCCCCACCGTAGTGACCTTCCATAGATTGACCGTCGCCTTCTAAAGAGAATAGTTTATCTAAATCGTAAACCACTTTTTGTTCACGAAGATGATGTTCTTTTTCACAGTTAAAATATTTATAAAGCGTAAATTTATTTTCTTCAACTGCGCCAACGAGTTCGCCTCTATCACCAACGATATGTATGTTTCTACCTGCGATAGTTGCTCCACCTATCATATTAAGGGTAGCGATAGAGCCGTTCTTAAACTCAACGCTAACGCATTGACGGTCAACGATATCCATGTCGGTTTTATAAACGCATTTTCCGAAAACGTTAGTCTTTAAGTATTCTCTTTTTTCTTCTTCAGTAATTTCAGGGATAGATTTTCCCATTTCAAGCCAAGTATATTGTGGGCAGAAATCCTTTTTGAGTTCAAAGTCGTAAGCATTGAATAAACACTCGTCTTTTCTTGGACAGTTATAGCAATATTCCATAGAATCTTTCGGCGCATTTTCAGGCGTGTATAGATTTCTTGAACCGAAACTAGAAACGTTTATAGGCTCGGTGTGGCTGTTTAGCCAACACATAAGGTCGGTATCGTGGCAACATTTTGCTAGTAAAAGTCCAGAGCCACATTCCTTTTCATTACGCCATTTTCCACGAACGTAAGCGTTGATAAAATGTCCGTGCCAAACGTGTTCGTTCATTTGAATACTTGTCACAGTACCGATAGCGCCACTCTCTATTAGTTCTTTCATAGTGAGATAGAACTTTATGTATCTTAAAACGTGGCAAACGATAACTTTACAGCCGTTTTTATTTGCTAACGCTTGAATATCTAAAAGTTCGTCAACGTTTGCAGTAATAGGCTTTTCTAAAAGTAAATTGTATTTTTTGTTTAATAGTTTAATGGTCGTTTCATAGTGAAGAGCGTCCATAGTACCATTTATAACGAAGTCGCACTTAACGTCTTTACTTAAAAACTCGTCTAAACTGTTAAAGAGCATATCGTCTTTTAGAGAAAAACGTTCCTTTGCTTCTTGTAGTTTATATGGTACGACGTCGATAACGCCCACTATTTCAAGTTCTTCAGGGTGTTGTAAGGCATATTTAGAATAGTTTTGACTTCTGTTTCCGTATCCTAAAAGGACACAAGTTTTCTTTTCCATTTTAAGTCTCCTTATATTGTTAACATATTATAAAATATTTACGTGATGATTGTATCATACTAAAATTCAATTTACAAGTATTTAACAAAAAAACTAGTAAAAATCAAGCACTTTTTGACTTTTTTATCGATATTTTAACCACGAAAAAGCGTATGTTAAAAATTGTATATTTAGCAGTTTGTCATTAACTTATAATCAATTAAAATTTGTCGATTAACGAGTTGGCTTTTTTATATTTTGGAATTTTAACGTTAAGTTCGTAATCTAATTGTCTTAATTTCCATTCCAAACATTTTTGGTCACAAACGTAGTCCATGCTAGGTTCCCAACCAAGTCTTGAATCGTATTTAACTATATTTATGGTATCTTCAACGTTTTCTTTTTCGCCTTTCAAAAGTGAAATAAGTTGGGCGATATATTCGTCTGCCAACTCTCTAGTGTTTGCAATAGAAAGTTTTTGTTTGATTATAAAATGCTTTTTAACGTTTAAGCCCGTGATAATAGTGTTTTTAATAAATCTAACTAAAAGCATAAACTTTTGTAAGTTTTCGTTTGGTTCAGGGATAGTTAAAAGCGTCCAATAGCAGTTATAAG
>JAFVOW010000021.1 GCA_017505625.1 Clostridia bacterium
GAGTGAACTTTTACGTCGCCTTTTAATTTATTTAACTTTTTCCCAAATTTTTTGTTATACTCGCAAAATGACTCTAAAAAGACTTCGCAAGCGTTTATTTTGTTTACATTATATTGTTTTACGGCATCTTCGGTATTAAACCTACCAAAAAGTGATGCCGTAGAAATACCAGTTATCATTAGTTTATCCTTATTATATAAATATAAATTCTCCGTTTTCAGCGTCTACGGTAACGATAGAATTTTCCCTAATCTCGCCACTTAATAATCGCTCGCTTAAAGCGTCTTCTATATATCTTTGTAGAACACGTCTAAGAGGTCTTGCACCGAATTCTTCGTCATAACCCTTGTCGGTTATTAAATCCATTGCAGAGGGCGTAATTTTAAGCGTTACACCTAACACTGATAAACGTTTTCTTAAAGACGTTAACAATAGTTCGGCGATTTTTGCCGTATCTTCCTTGCTGAGTTTATGGAACACTATAATGTCGTCGATACGGTTTAGGAATTCACGACGGAATTTGCCTTTAAGCGCTTCCATATATCTATCGCATGTTTTATCGTATTCAGCCTGCTTACTACCAACAAAACCTAGCGTGTTCGTATTAGAAACTTCAGTAGCACCGACGTTAGAAGTCATTATTATTATAGAGTTCTTAAAGCTAACAACTCTACCCTTATTATCGGTAAGTCTTCCATCGTCTAAGATTTGTAGCATTATATTAAACACGTCCGGGTGAGCTTTTTCAATTTCGTCGAACAACACTAGCGAATACGGTTTTCTTCTTATTTTTTCAGTAAGTTGACCGGCTTCTTCATAACCAACGTAACCGGGTGCAGCACCCACTAGTTTAGAAACCGAGTGTTTTTCCATATATTCGCTCATATCGACACGAATAATATTGTCTTCGTTGCCAAAAACAGTTTCAGCAATAGCCTTAGCAAGTTCGGTTTTACCTACGCCCGTAGGACCTACGAAAATGAATGAACCAACGGGACGGTTTGGGTCTTTTAACCCCGATTTTGCACGGCGTATTGCGCTTGCTACAGCTTTTACTGCACTTTCTTGACCAATTAAACGTTGATGCAGAGTTTGCTCTAAATCTAAAAGTTTTTGCGTTTCAGTTTGTGTAAGTTTAACTACGGGAATACCCGTCCAATTACTTACAACTTTTGCTATATCTTCAGAAGTTAACGTTAATCTTTCACGATTATTCGGTTGTTTACTTGCTAGTGCCCTAATTTCTTCAAGTTCAGCGTTTACTCTTTCTATTTCTTTGTTAATTTTAATAGCTCGTTCTAAATCATCTCTTCTTTTTGCTTCGTTCTTCTCGGCAACGAGATTTTTTAGTTCGTTTTCTTTTTGGCGGGCTTCTACGGGCGAATTGTAACTATCAAGTCTTACTCTTGAAGACGCTTCGTCAATTAAATCGATTGCTTTATCTGGTAAAAATCTATCGGTAATATATCTATCAGAAAGCGTTACTGCGCTAATAATAGCATCGTCAGGTATAGCAACGCCGTGATGCGATTCGTATTTATCTCTTAAACCTTTTAAGATTTCCACCGTCGCTTCTACGCTAGGCGCTTCTACCATTATAGGCTGAAAACGACGTTCTAGCGCTGTAAATTTCTTTTTTGGTAAGTTCCATAGTTTTCTTCTTTCTCTAGGTTGGTTTGTTCCAATAGGCTTTGATAAACAGAAAGGTATTACTTCGCCGACATGTGCCAGCCGCTATCGTAGCGGAGACGTCGAGAGTGCCGAGGGTGA
>JAFVOW010000022.1 GCA_017505625.1 Clostridia bacterium
AAATGAACGAAATTTGACATTTGTTTTTCCTTATAGTTCGTTTGCAATACTAACTAATTTTCTCAATCTATGATTTAAGCAACTCTTGGTTACTTTTAGTTTCTCGGCAAGTTCTATTAGCGTGTCGTCGGGGTTATCTAATCTTAACTTAGCAGTTTCTCTTAAATCAGGTTTAAGTGTTTCTAAACCTATGACTTCGGCAATTTTTTCTACTGCGTCTATTTGTTTCATAGACGCTTCTATTTGTCTATTAACGTTACCTAAGTCGCAGTTTTTTTGTCTATTACTATTGTTAGATAAATCTCTATTAATTATAGTATCGGTGAGTTTTAGCACGCTTAACGGTGCTGGTAAAAAGGCGATGAAATCTTTTATTTCTTCTGCGCTTTTAATATACACTATAAAACTATCTTTACGTCTAGTAACTTTTGTTAACACGCTAAATTCTGCTAGTTTTTCACTAGTTTCTAACGCCGGCGTGTAGTGCGAGAACACCATTTCTAAATGATACCCCGTTTTGGTTGCAGTTTGGTTACTTGGTATCGTACAGCTTCCGCAACTTAGATAAAGTCCTTTTATAAAAGAACGCAAACAGCACTCTTTTTCGGTAAGTTCGCCGTAGAATTTTAAACTTACCACCACGTCGTTTTCCTCTTCCACCAAAACGCCCAAATCTAGTAAGATATCATATGCTCTTTGTCCACTTACGCTTATAACGATTTTATCTTTTGCGTTAAGCCTGTCCTCTGATACTGAAATTTCTCTCACGTCGTAATTAAACAACGATTTTAACATCAAAGAAACTTGCATTGCTGTTTCTTCACTGCTTACCTTAAACTGAAAACCTAGTTCGCCGTCAGTTTCGTAGATTTCGCCCGTACCCCTTATAATTCCTGCAAGAAATGCTTTCTTACAATGACGTTCTCGTATTGGCTTAGCAAGAATTTCATTTTTTAAACTTTCGCCGAAATTCATTAGCTTTTCTCCTTAAACGCCTTAAACCTAAAATTAGGAGTTTTCCCATTTATATTGTGTATTCTATCTTCGGGAATGTTTAGCCTATTTACTAGGTTTTCCGCAAGCGATATTTCTCCTACCCTATCTGGGGTATGTGCATCGGAATTTATTACAAAATTTACGCCTGTTTTTAAAATTTTTAATATTTCTTCGTCGGTTAAATGTGTCTTTTTAGAACTGAGTTCCAAATAAGTACCGTAGTCCGCCGCCACCTTCGCTATTTCTAAAGCATCGCTGTAACAGCAATAATTTAAGTGTGTTATTACGTCTACGGGATTATTTTTTATAACGTTTATAAAAGCCTTAGTGTTAGCCTTAAACAATCTTTTAGGTGGATTTTCTATTTTTAACGTCGAATAAAACACGTTTGGTATTCCTAACGAAAACATGCTTTTAGGTTTATATAGTATACATTTATGCATGCCCGCTAAAAACAAATCAAAATGGTCGTATCTATCTGGAGTTAAATCAGTTTTACCACTTTCACATACAATATTAGATTCTATACCACATAAAACTTCTACGCCCGTTTCGTAGGTTGCTTGTAAGCATAGTTCTCTTAATTTAGGAATTTTTCTATCTCTTAGTCCAAAAGCAGGGTGCGAAAAGCCATGGTCGGTTATTCCCACTTGTTTTAATCCCTTTTCTTTTGCCACTAATGCGTTATCTATAACGTTCCCTTTTCCGTGGCTAAATATTGTATGCGTATGATAATCTGACGTTAATATCATTAAAATTCCCCTACGTACTCTATTTCTTCAATCAGTTCTACGTTAAATTGTTCTTTTATTTTGGTTTTTATTAGTTTAATAAGCGTATAAACGTCGCTTGCCGTTGCACCGTCTTCAGTTACAATAAAATTTGCGTGTTTACTAGAAACCTTTGCTTTGCCAACCCTTAAGTCCTTTAAGCCCGCTTGGTCGATAATATAACCTGCTTTGTAACTATTAGTATTTCTAAACACCGACCCGCAAGATTTGCCTTTCGGTTGGTTATCATGTCTTAATACCGAATAATACTTTATTAATTCTTTGCTTTCTATTTTTTTACGTTGTTTTGGAAATCTAAAATTTACCGTTAGTATCGGCAGTTTTAGTTGTTGTAATATACTTTTTCTATACCCAAAACATAAATCGTGTTTATCTAGTCTTAAAAGTTTACCATTTCTTAGTAAATCAACTGACTCTATATAGTCGGAAATACATTTTTTATAGGCGCTTGCATTCATTACGACTGCCCCGCCTACCGTTGCAGGAATACCACAAAGTTGTTCTAAACCGCAGTAACCGTTTTCCAAACAAAAATTTATCAAAGAACTTAAATTTTCGCCCGACGAACAAACCACTTTTCCGTTATTTTCCTTGATACCTTTAATGCGTCTAGTACAAATGACAATTCCGTCGTAGCCGTTATCGGAAATAAGCAAGTTAGTTCCGTTACCAATAACCTTGTATTTAACTTGGTTTACTGTGCTTAATTCTATTATTGTCCTTAAAGAAACTACCGTTGTCGGCTCGACGTAATATTTTGCGTTTCCCCCTACGACGTACCCACAGTTAGATTTAAGACAATAATTTTCATAAACCTTGTCTTTGGTAAAATTTTCAAGACTTTTCAAAAAGTCCATAACTCTCCTTTTATATTTTACTATAATTTATATTTTTTTTCAAGGTAATATTAAAACATTTTTTATTTTTGCTAAAACCGTTTTATCACCCTTAATAAACGCTGTTGACATAACGCTTAAATCTTCTATTAATTGCGGAGAAGAAAAGGCTGAAACTGTATATTTAGGCGATACGTTTTGCATTGCGTTTAAGATTTCGTTTTGATATTCGTTAGTATAAAACTCCGAAAACATTGAAATTTTATAAAGCTTTTTCTGAATTTGTTCGCTTAAAAGATAGTTTATGAATTTTTCCGAATACAGCGTTTTAACGTCATCAGTACTAACCAATGAAAGGTATTGATACAAGTCGTTATACTGTGTTAATGGCTGGGCTTTTATGTTAAACCCACGGTTAGAGAACCTTACCACGTCTCGTTGCGTTCCTAGCATATACTTATGCTTTCCGTTTACGAACTCCACGTAGGCATCAAGCGACGGCTTTTCGTACACGACGTCGTACCCTGCGAATTTTTCGTCTAGGCATATATTTAATAAAGGAGTATTCCTTATTGATTTTGAAACCATTATTGATGTTTGACTGGTTTTTTTGTCGTTATACTTAGGATTTTCAAAAAGGACGTAACCACCTTTACACCAAGGGATTGCATACGTTTTATCTTCAACCTTTCCGCCTATAAAAGTATAGTCGCTTTGTATCTCCTTTATATCGGTATATATTGTCCCAGCGCCGTATGAAATTATATCAGGTTTTTCTCCTAAATTTAGTGCTTCGTTTGCACTACTTTCCGTATGAGATATGACCATAATTAACACACCGTCGTTTTGTTTTTCAAAACTTGTTGCAACGTCCATTAAAAACTGTTTTCTTGAACCGTGTCCACCTTCAAACGTTTCTATATGCCATAGGTTTAGAACGCCTTTATACTCTACGGGATTTGTAAACTCTTTTTTTTCGCCGATTTTTTTAGCACCGTAAAAACACGTAAAAAGTATACAAAATGCTGATAATATTATCGCTGTAATCTTGCTTAAACTCATACAAAATTATATTCACTAAACGCAAAAAAAAGGACTCTTAACCTTTTAAAAGTCCTTTAATATTTTATTTACTTATTACTTAATTCTTAATGCGCTCTTTTTAGGTCCTACCGTTGCTGAAGATAGATTCTTTACAGTAAAAATTTCCTTTATAACCTTGTTTACATCTTCTAAAGTTACTGCGTCAATCTTTTTCATGCGTTCGGTAAAATCTAGTTCTTCATCTCTAAACAGCATATACCTACCGTTTAGTAGCATTTGTGAAGAAGTGCTTTCCCTACCCATAATAAACGCACTTTTAATTTGTTCTTTACCACGTAAAAACTCTTGCTCGGTAACTCCGCCGTCTATTATTTTTTGAATTTCGTTAAGAATCGCTTTTACTGCTTTATCCCTTTTATCTGTGCTTACACCTGCGTAGATTTCTAATACTCCACGGTCTTTATATAACGATAAGTACGAATAAACGCTATACGCTAATCCTAGCTCTTCTCTAATGGTTTGAAACAATCTACTACTCATACCACCGCCAAAAACAACGTTAGCGATATTTAGCGCATCGGCCTTTTCACTGTCCATTTTTATTGCAGGCATGCATAGTGCTATATGGGTTTGTTCTATTTTTTTATTTTTATAAACGTTTTTATAGTTTTGCGATTTTGTTTTTATTTGAGGTTTAGATTTAAGTCTTGTAAATTTATCGGCAAACAAGTTTTGAACGGTTTTTATAGCATCTTCTACGTCTACGTTACCCGCAAGCGATATTACAACGTTATCGGCTGTATAGTACTTGTCCATATAAGCGTCTACGTCTTCTTTTGTAAAAGATACAATGTTTTCCTTAGTTCCTAAAATAGTACGGCCTAACCCTTCGTCTCCGTGATATGCACTAGCCAAAATATCTAAACAAACGTCTTCAGGAGTATCTTCACTCATATTAATTTCTTCTATAATAACGCCTTTTTCTTTTTGCATTTCGTTAGGGTCAAAAGTTGCGTTAAAAAATAAATCAGAAAGAACGTCTAGGCACTCGTTTAAATGCTCTGACGTAGATTTTGTGTAATAACACGTCATTTCCTTTGACGTAAAGGCGTTGATTTGTGCGCCTATTCTATCAATATAATCAGAAATCTCAAAGGCAGAACGATTAGTAGTTCCCTTAAACAAGGCGTGCTCGATATAGTGAGAGATGCCGTTTTCTTTTTCCGTTTCGTTAACACTACCCGTTTTTACTAAAACGCCGGCACTAACCGAAAAAAGACCGTCAATTTTATCTATTACTAATCTTAAACCGTTTTTAAATTTTTTCGTATATCTCATAAATTCTCCGTTATTCACTTAGGTTTTCGCTTACCGTTACTAGATTATATCCCGAACTTTGGTAAAATTCTATAATCTTAGGTAAAGCGTTTAACGTATGTTTTTTAGGATGCATCAGTATAAAATCGCCATTTTCGGGATTCTTTGTTGCACGTTTTACTATTAAATCTACGTTAAAGTCTCGCCAATCTATTGTATCTTTAGACCACATTATAACTTTATACCCTAGTTCAAACGCCGATTCTAAAGTGTGGTCGGAAAAGCTTCCTGATGGTGGTGCGAAAAGAGTTGGTTTAACGCCTGCAAGTGATTCTATTATAATGCCCGTAAGGTTAATTTCTTGGTAGTTTTTTTCGTAACTTATATTTTTATGGTCTAAATGAAAATAACCGTGATTTGCAATTTCGTTACCACTTTCTACTATTTTTAGTAGAGTTTCTTTGTTGTCGTCAGCCCAACAGCCACCTACGAAAAACGTGGCTTTTGCGTTATAACGGTTTAACACCTCTATCATCTCGCATACTACGTCAGAGTTTTCATAAACGTTTATCATTAAAGATACGTTATTCTTTTGCTTATTACCGTTATATATTGCTTGAACTCTTTCTCCACCGTATATAGGTACTATTGTATCAGGCGAGAAACTTATAAGCGTTACTACTATTACTAATAGACCTAAAATAACGTTAGTGAATATTGTTAGTTTCTTGTTTAGTATTTTCATTTTACCACTCCTTATTCGCTATTTTATGCTTTAAGGTAATAGTAAAATTACTTTTTGTAAATAAATATGCAAGGCACGTTGCCTTGCATATCATAATTAGTCGTTAACGATTTCTAAAAGTTTAAGGTCGATTCCTTTATCGCCTATTTTAATTATTTCAACTTTTACTTTGTCACCGATATGAAGAACTTCTTCAACACTTTCAATTCTTTTAGCACTCATCTTCGAGATATGAATAAGCCCGTCTTTACCAGGAGCAAGTTCTACAAAAGCGCCAACTTTTGGTAAAATTCTTACTACTTCAGAAATAAACATATCGCCAACTTCGGGGTCTTTTGCAATCGACATAATAATTGCTTTTGCCCTTTCAGCATTTTCGATAGGACCAACGGTTGAAATATAACCACGTCCACTGTTATCTTCATTGAAATCGATTTCAGTACCCGTTTCTTCCATAATCTTTTTGATTACACAACCTTGTTTACCGATGACGTCGCCAATCTTTTCGGGATTAATTTCGAAATTGAGAATCTTGGGAGCGTAAACTGAAAGTGCAGAGTTAACTTCGGGTACGCATTCTAACATTTTAGAAAGAATAAATTGTCTACCTTCGTTTGCTTGGTTAATAGCGGTATGCATGATTTCTTCAGAGATACCTTTAATTTTGATATCCATTTGAATAGCAGTAATACCGTCAACAGTACCAGCAACCTTAAAGTCCATATCGCCAAGGAAGTCTTCTAAACCTTGAATATCGGTAAGTACTCTAAACTCACCTGTTTCTTGGTTTTTAATTAAGCCCATTGCAACACCTGCTACGGGTGCTTTAATCGGAACACCTGCGTCCATCATAGCCATAGTTGAACCACAAACTGAAGCCATTGAAGACGAGCCGTTAGAAGATAAAATATCGTTTACTACACGGATAGCGTATGGGAATTCGTCTTCGGAAGGAAGAACGGGAATAAGTGCACGTTCAGCAAGCGCACCGTGTCCGATTTCACGTCTACCGGGAGATTTAATTGCTTTTGCTTCGCCTGTGCAGTAGCCGGGGAAGTTGTAGTGGTGCATATATCTTTTAGTAGTTTCTTCATCAAGACCTTCTAGTTTTTGTGCTTCGTTAAGCATACCTAAGGTACAAGTGGTCATAGTTTGAGTTTGTCCTCTCGTAAAGATTGCCGAACCGTGTACTCTAGGTAAAATGCTTCTTTCGCACCAAATAGGACGAACGTCTTTTAAGCCTCTACCGTCGGGACGGATACCCTTGTCGAAGATTTTAGCACGTACTTTTTCTTTTGTTAAATAGTAGATACTATCTTTTATTTCCCTAATGTTTTCGGGATAGATTTCTTTGAAATGTTCAATAATTTCGGCTTCTACCTTATCTTGACGGTCTTGTCTTTCTTGACGGTCAAAAGTATCGATAGCCCAATCAATTTTACTAGATGCAAATTCTCTAACTGCGCCGTCGAGCTCTTCGGGAATTTTATAGAGTTCGATTTGTTTCTTTTCTTTACCTGCAACAGGAACAATTTCTTCTTCGATAAAGGTACAAATCTTTTTAATTTCTTCGTGACCAAACATAATAGCGTTAACCATTTGGTCATTGGTAACTTCGTTAGCGCCTGCTTCTATCATTAAGATAGCGTCTTTAGTACCTGCAAGGTTTAGGTGAATATCTGATTTTTCACGTTCAGCTAGGTCTGGGTTAATAACGTATTTACCGTCTACCATACCTACAACTACTGAACCTGTAGGGCCTGCCCACGGAATATCAGAAATTGCTAAAGCAATAGAAGAACCTACCATTGCTAAAGGTTCAGGTTGAATATCGGGTTCAACCGATAATGCTTGTGCGATAACGGTTACGTCGTTGAATAGTCCTTTAGGGAATAATGGTCTTAAAGGACGGTCGATTAAACGAGAAGTTAAAATAGCCTTGTCCGCTGCTCTACCTTCACGACGTTTAAATCCTCCCGGAATTTTACCAATAGAATACATTTTTTCTTCGTAGTCTACTTGTAAAGGGAAAAAATCCATTCCTTCTCTTGGCGAAGCCGACATACAAACGGTAACTAAAACTGCAGTTTCACCGCATCTTACGATACATGCGCCGTTTGCTTGTTCTGCATATTTGCCCGTTTCAACGATAACTTCTTTACCGCCGATTGTCATCTTAAATTCTTTGTAATTTTGTGTCATGTTTTCTCCTTATTAAAACTCTCTATATTTTTGAAACAAAGGCCATACCAACCTTTGCTGTTATACAAATTTAACAGTTTCTAAAAAAAACGGGGTGCGTAAAAACGCCCCCGAATTTTTTACTTTCTAAGTTCTAATTCAGCGATTATCTTTCTATATCTTTCGATATCAATATTTTGAAGATACTTTAAGAGCGCACGTCTTTCACCAACCATTTTCATAAGACCACGTCTTGAATGATTGTCGTGTTTGTTTAACTGTAAGTGTGCGTTTAAGTGTTTGATTCTTTCAGTTAAAAGTGCGATTTGCACTTCTGCCGAACCAGTGTCTCCTTCGTGATGACCGAATTTAGAAATAATTTCCGCTTTTCTTGCTTTATCCATTTTAATTTTACCTCCTATATGGATTATTATTCGCTTTAACAAAGCATTGGGAGGAGAATCCTCAAAACCTTGTTAAAGTATTAAGCCTACAAATTATAACAAACTTTTTAGGTTTTGTAAACTGTTTTTACCTTATTTAATAAATAATTCTTTTTTTTCTTTTATTATGGTTTCTACTTTTTGTACGTAAGTTTTTACGTCCTTAGGTGTACCTACACGTTCTATTTTCTGATTTTTAACGTCTACCTTTTTAGATACTGCGCCTGCCCCACACGCTACAATATCAGTGGTTTCTTCCATAATATCGACGTTATATATACACTCTTTACCCTTTTTAGAATATCCTACGTTTTCTAAATTTCCCGCCATATATTTTTGACGGTATA
>JAFVOW010000023.1 GCA_017505625.1 Clostridia bacterium
ACGGTAGGACGTTAAAATTTATACCGTTTAAGGAAACGAGAGAGTATATAATAAAATTTGAAAAAACTTTTAACAAATATAAAAAATTATATAAAAATCTTCTTGACAAACAAAAAAATATTGAGTATTATAAATAGGCTAACTTGCGAGGGTGGCGGAATTGGCAGACGCGTACGTTTGAGGGGCGTATGGTTATCCGTGTGGGTTCAAGTCCCATCCTTCGCACCATAAAAAAAGGAAACCTAAACTGGTTTCCTTTTTTTATGCTGTAAAAGAGAAGTATAAGATGGGGCTTGAACGGGTAGGTATCGGCGATTTATAGGTTGGAGAGCAGTGAATTAATCGCCGACAAAAGGTGGACACCCACCTTTTGCTACCCCGGCGTGATAGTAACCGTAGGTTACGGAGCAAGTCCCATCCTTTTTTTATGTTGTAAAAGAAGTGGATGGGGCTTGAACGGGTAGAGAATTACAATATATTTATATTGTTTTAAAAAATATTATAAAATTTTTAAAAATCCCTTTAATTTTTTAATTTAGTGTGTTAAAATATATCTATCTTCATTTATTAAAGGAGTTTTTTATGCAAAAGGTAAAAAAACAATATGGTATTTGGACCGGCATAGCTATGGTTATCGGTATAGTTATCGGTTCAGGCGTATTTATTAAGGCGGGTGGCGTGCTTTCTAAAGCAGGTGGAGACCTAAAAATTGCTCTTCTTGCTTGGCTTATTGGTGGTTTAATTATGATAACCTCTGGTTTTTGCTTTGCGGTGTTCGCTACCAAAGTAAGAAAGTTTAACGGTGTAGTTGATTACGTAGAAGCTGCAACCAACAAAAAAGTAGGTTATTTTATCGCTTGGACGATGACCACTTTATACTATCCGATTATTACGTCGGTAGTTGCAATTTTCGCTGGACACTATTTCTTTAGAATGTTTGGTGTAAGTTATTGGTATGGCGATTGGCAAGTATTGTTGTTTGCTTTTGTATTTATAACGCTTTCAGTAATTCTTAACTATTATTCACCAAAAATTTCGGCAAAATTCCAAGTTTCTGCTACTGCTATTAAACTCGTTCCTATTGCTCTTATAGTAGTAGTTGGTTTGTTTGCTGGTATTATTATTGGACCTGAATTCGGTATTGTTGAGGCTTTCAAGAACAGTGCTGAAACCGGAGTGGCAAATTTTGGTGCAGCAATTACTACAACTGCTTTTGCATACGAAGGCTGGGTTTGTGCAACGTCAATTAACGCTGAACTTAAAGATTCTAAGAAAAATCTTCCTAGGGCGCTCGTGTTCGGTACTCTTGCTATTTTAATATTCTATCTTTTATACTATGCATCACTTTCGGCAATTTTAGGTAACGGTGGGGTTATTGATGCTGATGCTAACGCACCTATCGTTGTTTTCGAAAAAATCTTCGGTAACTTTGGTGGTATCTTGTTTACCTTATTTATAACTATTTCTTGTTTGGGTACTGTAAACGGTTTGGTTATCAGTTCTTGCCGTGGTATGTATACTCTTTCTTGCCGTGGTCAAGGAATTTGTCCTAAGAAATTCTCTAAACTAAGTGCTAACGGTTCGACTTCCTTCTGGTCTTGCGTTTACGGTTATTCTTGTTCAATAATAATTTTGGCTTTATGGGCGTTAATCTTCAACAACGACTGGTTCTTATCAAGATTCGGTGCTTTAGACGAATTAGTATGTGCCATTATCTACGCACTATATATCACTATGTACGTTTACATTATACGTAAATTCGACGACGTTGGCGTGTTTAAGCGTTACGTAATGCCGATTATTGCAATTATTGGCTCGGTATTCTTTACACTTTGTGGTACTGGTTTATTTACGCTTATTACCACGGGCTCGGCGACTGGTGTTATTAACTTCTTATGGTTTATCATCTTGTTCGTAATATTCGTAGGACCTTCGATTTTCTTCTATAGAAAAGATGCAAAACCCTTAATTGCTGATATCGAAACTGACGAGGAAGAAGAAAAAGCAGAATAAAATATTTAATAAATAATAAAAATCCACTAGATTGCCTAGTGGATTTTTTGTTGCGTTTTTAAATTTTATAAATTGATTTTAGGAATACCGTCGAAACCTTTTTTAAGGTCTTCTTCAGTTGGGATGTAATCTCCCATAACGCCGTCGTTATATTTTTGGTAAGCGTACATATCAAAATATCCCGTACCCGTAAGACCAAACACGATAGTTTTTTCTTCGCCCGTTTCTTTGCATTTTAACGCTTCGTCGATAGCAACTTTTATAGCGTGTGAAGATTCGGGGGCGGGGAGAATACCTTCTATTCTCGCAAACTGAACGGCAGCCTTAAATACTTCGGTTTGTTCAACGGCTCTTGCTTGCATTAAACCTTGGTCATAAAGTTCAGATAGAGTTGTTGTCATACCGTGATAACGAAGCCCACCGGCGTGGCTACTAGACGGAATATAACCAGAACCCAAAGTGTACATTTTAGCAAGCGGACAAACTTTACCCGTATCGCAGTAATCGTAAGCGTATTTACCACGAGTAAGGGTAGGACAAGAAGCAGGTTCTACTGCAATAATTTGATAATCTCTTTCGCCTTTAATCTTTTCTACCATAAAAGGTGCGATTAAACCACCTAGGTTAGAACCGCCACCCGCACAACCGATAATTATATCGGCTTTTTCGCCGTATTTGTCTAGTGCAGTTTTAGTTTCTAAACCTATAACCGATTGATGTAAAAGTACTTGGTTAAGAACGCTACCTAAAGCATAGCGATATCCGTCGGTTTTAGAAGCAACTTCTACGGCTTCGCTTATAGCACAGCCTAGCGACCCCGTAGTACCTGGGAATTCAGCTAAAATCTTTTTGCCGACTTCGGTAGTGGGTGACGGGGAAGGAGTAACGTTAGCACCGTAGGTACGCATAACTTCACGTCTAAACGGTTTTTGTTCGTAAGAACATTTTACCATAAATACCTTGCAGTCAAGTCCAAAATACGAACAAGCCATAGATAAAGCTGTTCCCCATTGACCAGCACCCGTTTCAGTGGTAACGCCTTTTAGGCCTTGGTTTTTAGCATAATATGCTTGGGCAATCGCCGAGTTTAGTTTGTGCGAACCAGAAGTGTTGTTACCCTCAAATTTATAATAGATTTTAGCAGGCGTATTGAGTTCTTTTTCTAAACAGTATGCACGAATTAACGGTGCAGGGCGATACATTTTATAAAAATCACGAATTTCATCGGGAATTTCAATGTATTTGGTAACGTCGTCTACTTCTTGGCGTGCAAGTTCCGTGCAGAAAATACTAGAAAGTTCTTCTGCGGTCATAGGCTTTAACGTTTTAGGGTTAAGTAAGGGAGCAGGTTTTTTATCCATAAACGCCCTTAGGTTAAGCCACGACTTAGGAAGTTCGCTTTCGTCAAGATAAATTTTATAAGGTATTTGTTCTTTCATAATATAGCTCCTTGAAATTTTATAGAAAAGGGTAATAAAAAACCCGAAGCGCAACAAAAATTGCTCTTCGGGACGATAAAATCTTACCGTGGTGCCACCCAAATTTGACTTAAAAATAAAAAGTCCACTTTTCGTACCATCATACGATTTGCCGTTAACGGAGACAATGCCGTCGATTGCTACTTGCGTATTTTACGCTTTCGTTCGCCCTTGAAAGTCCATTTGAAATTGCCTTTTTACCGTAATCACACCATCTACGGCTCTCTTAAAAATACAGCAAAATCTACTACTCTTTCGCATTGGTTTATATTCTTTTTTTTCATTATACTATTCAAAAAAAATAAAGTCAAGCATTTACCCAATAAAATTTTAACTGTAAAATTTTGCCTTTAAATTTTTAAAAGGTCTTGCATTTTTAAAATATGTTTGGTATAATAGACAAGATAGTTGAAACGGAGAACAAAAGATGATGAAAAATTATAGCGTTAATTTGTATAATAAAAACTGTTTCCGTCTTAAGCTATCTTCTTTTTTAAATTTTTTCGGTTAAATAAGGGCCCATTTTCGGCTCTTTTTTTATGAAAATTTTTTTGTAGGGGGTTCAATTTATGAACAACGTAAAATTAGTTTATGGCGTGAAAGACAAACCGCCGGTTGGTAAAACCATAGCGTTTGCTTTCCAACAATTGCTTGCTATTATGGCAGCAACAATCGCAGTTCCCGCAATTATCGGTAACGGCATGAGTGCATCTGCAGCATTATTCGGTGCAGGTGTAGGTACTTTAGTTTATTTACTATTTACCAAATTCAGAAGCCCGGTATTTTTAGGCTCGTCGTTTGCTTTCTTAGGCTCTATGTCGGCTGCTTTTGCTGGTGGCGTATCAATGTCGGTAGGATACCTCGGTTTACTTATCGGTGCTGCTATTGCAGGTCTTGTATACGTAATTATAGCAATCGTAGTTAAATACGTAGGCGTTGGCTGGATTAACAAACTTATGCCCGCAGTAGTTATCGGACCTACCGTTGCTATTATCGGTTTATCTCTTGCTGGAAACGCTGCAGGCGATTTAGTAAAAGGTAGCGTAGTAGTTAACAAAGTTATTCTCGCTTCTCCGTACGTATCACTTATTTGTGGTTTAGTTACCTTAGGTACTGTTATCGCATGTTCAGTTTACGGCAAGAAAATGATGAAAATGATTCCTTTCATTATCGGTATCTTAGCAGGTTACGCAGTTGCTGCAATCTTTACGGTTATTGGTAATCTCGCAGGCATTGACGCATTAAAAGTTATCAATTTCGGTTTATTTAATGATATTCAATGGTATCCCGACTTTACCTTCTTAACAGCGTTTAGTGGTGCTTACAATTTCGCAGGCGGAACATTCTGGACCTATCTTGGAACTATAGCAGTTGCTTACGCACCGGTTGCTTTCGTTGTATTTGCTGAACATATCGCTGACCACAAAAACCTTTCTTCAATTATAGACCACGATTTACTTTCTGACCCCGGTCTTAATAGAACCTTACTCGGCGACGGTATCGGTTCTATCGCAGGCGCTTTCTTTGGCGGTTGCCCCAACACCACTTACGGTGAATCGGTAGGTTGCGTTGCAATTTCTGGTAACGCTTCAGTTGTTACTATTTTAGTTACCGCTTTCATGGCGATTGCTATTTCCTTCTTTGGACCGTTTGCAACGTTCTTAGCAACTATTCCTTCTTGCGTAATGGGTGGCGTTTGCGTAGCACTTTACGGTTTCATCGCTGTATCAGGCTTAAAGATGATACAAAAAGTTGACCTAAATGAAAACTACAACTTATTCGTTGTATCAGTTATTCTTATTATCGGTGTAGGTGGTTTAAGTATATCTTTCGGTAAGATTACTATTACTACTATTGCATGTGCATTAATTCTTGGTATTCTAACTAACGTTTTATGTTCTAAAGCAAGAAAGCAAGCTGAAAAAGATGAAGAAAAAACTGAAGAAAAAGTAGAAGAAGAAAAATAATTATAATAGGATTAGTATCATGGAAAATTTCAAAAACGTTCACATTTTAGACCATCCACTTATCAGACATAAATTAGCAATCATTAGGGATAAGAATACCAATACGAAGCAGTTTAGAGAAATAGTTTCTGAACTAGCAACTCTTATGGCGTACGAAAGTTTTAAAGACGTTCCTACTCAAGAAATCGAAGTAGAAACGCCACTTGAAAAGGTTACTCAAACGGTAGTTAAAGAAAACTCTATCGCTATCGTGCCTATTCTACGTGCAGGACTTGGTATGGTAGACGGCATACTGTCGTTGTTCCCAGCAGCAAAAGTAGGTCATATAGGTTTATATCGTGATGAAGAAACTTTCGAGCCACAAGAATACTATTGTAAACTTCCCGTTGGTATAGACGAAAAGGTTGTAATGGTAGTAGACCCCATGCTAGCAACGGGTGGTAGTGCTTGCGACGCTATCGCAATGCTTAAAAAACGTGGTTGTAAAAAGATTAAACTTATGTCTATAATCGGTGCACCTGAAGGCGTAAGTAAGGTTGCTAATGCGCATCCCGACGTTGAAATTTTCGTTTCTACGCTAGACCGTTGCCTAAACGAGAATTGTTATATTCTCCCAGGACTTGGCGACGCAGGTGATAGAATTTTCGGTACGAAATAGTTTTATACTATAACTTAAAACCCCGACTTTATCTAAAGTCGGGGTTATTTTTTGTGTTATTTTTGTCCACTTACTTTAACGCTTACGGTGGTGTTCATAACACTTAGATAATTATCTTTATATCTTGCGTAGTATTTGTTGTGGTATTTATATAAAATGTCCTTAATTTTAAGAAAATCACAATCAGTTTGAATGGTAGTTTCGATTAACTCGTTTACCCATTTAGTAAAGAGTTCTTGAGTTTTGTCCAATACAGGTTGGGGCATAGGCGTATTTTTGGTGTAAGTCGCATCGGAATATTCGGCGTCTTGGTCTGAAATTTTACAGTACAAATTAAGAGTTATTTCTAAATCTAATTTGTTTTCATCAGCGTCTAATTTAATGTTCGGCGTGCATCTCATAATAGTTACCAAATAATTGTGAGAACTTTCGGTTATATCGGGCTTTACGTCGTCAACTTTTACAGTAGTTGCTTCGAAATTTTTAGTTAATGCGTTAAAAGTTTTTGTTTGGTCTTTATTTAATTCACCTACGAGTTTACCGTTTTTAAAAAGCAAGGTTGTGTCAGTGTCAAATAAAGATTGTTTACTCGTGTCGTTTTGTTGAGCGCCACTTTTAGCACCACCTTGCATTGAATTGCTATTGGTTAGAGATTCATTGTTATTTTGCGTTTTACTATCGGCTTTTACCGTCCTGACTAAAGGAGCGTAACTTGAACCAGTTCTTGAATAATACCCCGAACAAAAAGTTTTGATGTCGTTAGTTGCAACGTCCTGGTCAAACCCGGGGTTTTTAAGAAGTTTCTTTTGCAGTGCGATTGAAGAAACTTCGTCAAGGGGAGTGCTTGCCTTTAGCAAATCGGACGCCTTGTCTTCAGCTACGACGATAAGAGCCGAATCTTGTACTCTTAATGTTTTAGAAAAATAATCGACTACCTTTATAACGTTTAAGTCTAACGTGCTTTTACCCAAAACTATTAAGTTGCAAAACGCAAGTTGAGGATACCACCCCGAAAGGTCTCCAACGTTTTTAATAGCGTTTCCAACAGTTGAACCGCTTCCCGTAATTTCGGTTTTTTTGCTTTCAGTGTTTGTGTCGGTTGCTTCAGGAACGGCAATTTGAGCAGTTGCGACGTATTCGCCGTTAATATAATCTATTCCAACGGCTTTAATTATAGCCGTTTTTTCTATATCTACAAGCCCTTCGTTGTTTGAAAAGAACAAAATAGAAACGGCAAAAAATATAAAAAGTATAATTTTAATTTTGGTATTCTTCATTATATTTCTCCTTAGGCGGAATAAGACAAAAAATTATAGGTAAAACGTTAGCCATAGTAAGATAAAACCAACCTGCATACACTACTGAAAACTTTTCTATTGTGTGTGTGAATTCCGTAAGCAATACGGTTATTATTATCAATACGCATGCTACGATTAAAGGTAACAGCCATTTTCTTTTAGGAACTAATACTCTATCTAATACGTGTACCGCAAAATAATAGGGCAGAATTGCTGAAAACATATCGGTAAATATTACCATCATTATACCGAGATAATCTATACGTCCCGTATTATTGATAACCGTAGTATATTTAGTAATTTCAGTAAGCGCAAACTGTTCTCTAAAAGCGATAGAAGTAAACACAGAGTAGAAAAAAATCATAAACACAATGACGATAAAAGCACCTATTAAAAACCCCATAGTTATTTTTAGTCGTGATTTATTTTCCCACTTAAAGTTTCCTATAAAGAATAAAAGATAAGCGCAGTCGCCAAACCAACTGAGCGCAAAGTAGCTTCCCGTAACGATTTTTTTCGTACCGTTAGCGTATATTGGTAACACGTTGGTTAAATCGACGTTGGAAGTCGACATTACAAGCAAAATAACTACACCTATAAGCGTTACAATCCACAAGACGTCTGAAATTCTTGCAATCACGTTAAGTTTTTTGCAAGCGATAAAAAACGCTAACAAAAAGAAAGGAACAAAATATAAGTTATTAGGCATCGTTACGTAAAGAGTGGTTTCTATATAATCTTTTTGTTCTATGGTCGGCAAAACGCTTTTCATTAAAAAGTATATAAAATACAAAATGAAAACGATTCTTGCTACGGTTTTACCGAAATGGCTTTCTAATAGAGTATAAAAATCGCATTTATAACGTTTACATGCAATTAAAATTACCGATAAAGTTATTCCGTCTAGCAATAGGTTAAATACTGAACAAATCCACATATCTTCGCTTGCGGTTTTCGATAGAACACTAGGTAACATAAAAAACTTTATCGTAGGTAGAAAGGCTATAAAAAATAAAGCTATTTGTCGTGTTTTTAATGGATATTTCATTTATCTTCTCCACAATTTACGTCATTAGGCTGAATAGATTTCGGCGTGGTTGACTGTTCAGCGAAAAACCCTTTGTAAAAAGAATCGTTTAAATCTTCTTTAATTAGAGGTGAAAAGGGTGCGCATAACGGTGTTGAATAGTTTTCAAAGGTAACTAAATATACCAAAAGCAGAGCAGAAAAGATTAATAACCCGTAAGCGCCTAACCCACCCGCTATTATAAGGTAAACTAACCTTAACACCGAAAAGGTTTGTTCTAGTTCGGGTACGGTATATAAGCATATACCTGAAAACGCCACTATCATTAGGGTAGGGGCTGATATTATTCCCGCAGTAACTGCAGTTTCGCCGAGAACTAAACCACCGACTATTGATACCACCATGCCCACGTATCTAGGCATTCGAACGCTGGCTTCGTTTAGTATTTCAAATATTAAAAGCGTAAAAAACATCTCGTAACTAGGGGATAACGGTATTCCTTTTACGCTGTTTACTATGGTTAGTAAAAAACTTAAAGGTATTAGTTGTAAGTGATAAAGTTCAGCCGACACGAAAAAAGACGGTAATAGAAGTGATATTACCACCGATAATATTCTAAGTATTCTCGATACCGTCGCACTGTACGATGAACTGTAATAATCGCTAGGACTTTGGAAATCTTCTATAAGAAGATAGGGGACTGATAGGGCGATTGGCGACCCATCTACCAAAATACCAACTCTACCTTCTAGTATTTTTGATGCTAAAATATCAGGTTTTTCAGTATTTCCTACCTGCTTAAACAAGGATTTTTTGTGTTCGCCTAAACTCTTAGTGATATAACTTGAATCTAACACGGCGTCAACTTTGATTTCTTGTATGCGTTTTTTAAGTCTTTCTACTAGTTTGGGGTCTACTATTCCTTTAACGTAAACTAGCGCAACAGGTGTTTTAGAATACTTGCCGACTTTTAGGTTTTCAAAAGTTAAATCGGTGGTTTTAAGTTTGCGTCGCATTAAACTAATATTTACCGGTAAACTTTCGTTAAAACCTTCTCTAGGACCTTTAATTACCGTAAACGTAGGAGGCTCGGCGATAGCACGCTTTTCAAATTTTCTCAGTCCGAAACTAAACACTTTATTAATTCCGTCTACTAAAAGAACTGCTTCTCCGTTAACCATAGAGTCTAAGGTTTCGTCTAGATTGTCTAGAATACGTTTTTCAGGACTTAAGAAAATGTTGTCCAAATTTTCCATTGACGGAGTACCGTTAAATTCTTTTAAGGGTTTTAGAACGAGTTCGCCAATGGCAGTTTGGTCTACAATGTCTTTTGCAAAAATAAGAGCGCCAAGAGTATCTCCAATGATAACGTCTAAGGTCGCTACGTCGTCGGAATTTATTTTATCGTTTATATAATTTAAATTTGTTTTAAGATTGCTATGCACTTTCATACGAATAGTATTTTTGTTTTGAATGAAAATTATGCTTTATATTTAAAAAGAAAAAAGGCGACGAAAATAGTCGCCATAAAAGTTTTACTTTTTGATTTGCGAAACTGAGTTTAATATAAACACTGAAAGTGTTTTAAGTTGCTCGTCGCCCATTTCAAGGTTGGTGTAGTTAAAAATTATTTCAGAAATTTTACGAGTTTTACTATCGTCATCATCACATTCTTCAAAGGCTAAAAGAATTTCTTCCGTAACCGACTGAATATGTTCTTTATTTACTATTTCCTTTAATATACCTTCGATTATCATAACCTTAGGCGAAGAAATAGG
>JAFVOW010000024.1 GCA_017505625.1 Clostridia bacterium
AAGTAGACTGAAAAGACAACGAATTATTACCTGTAAGGTCTAATAAGCCTATCTTAAAGGCAAAAATATTCGACTGTATGGAAGTTATAAAACAAGTAACAGTAAAAGCGCCTGTAAAACGTTATGACGTTATAATTGAAAACGTTTGTGATACCGGCGTTGATATCGTGGCAACAAAAGATATTTAAGAAAGGTAAATAACGTTTATGCAAAATAAAAAAGTATTCGTTTGTGGTTTAAGAGAAGAATCTAACAGTTTTAATCCGTTGCTTTGCGACATGCAATCCTTCAAGGGTTTTAAGTACGTTGAAGGTGAAAGCGTTGTGGCAAATAACGGAGAGTGTTGTGTCAACGTAGACGGTATGCTTAAAGTCCTTCTAGGCGCAAAGGTTAATGTTGTTGGCAATAGCGATAGCGTATATATTCGTTCTGGAAGCGGTGGACCGTTAGATAGTAAAGTTGTAGATTGGTTTATAGAAAAAACTATAAACGGACTTAAAAGAGAACTTCCCCTAGACGGGGTGGTATTATCTTTACACGGTGCAACGACGTCTGATAAATCAGATGACGTGTGCGGTGATATTCTTCAAGCAGTAAGACAAACGGTTGGAGAACAAACGATAATATCAGTTTCTTTTGATTTGCACGCAAACGTTACCGAAAAAGTAATGCAAAACGCCGATTACGTAAGTGGTTATCATACCTATCCGCACTTGGATATTTACCAAACCGGCGAAAGAGCAGCGCAAATACTTGTAGACCATTTCAATAAAGGTAGGATGTACGTCGCTCGTGTAGAAGTTCCCCTGATAGCGCCCGCAAGCGCATATACAACGAACGATGGCAAACTAGGTGAATTGATGGGTCAGGCTGACGCTATGGTGAACAATGGAACAATAGTAGATTATTCTATTTTCCAAGTTCAACCGTGGCTAGACGTGGAGAAGATGTCGTCTACCGTTTTGATAACGACCTATAACGAAGAACAAGCAAAAACCATAGCGTCAGAGTTTGCGTTTAAACTCTTTAATATAAGAGAAGATTTACAAGGCTCAAATCTATATTATATACAAGAAGTAATAGACAAAGCGCTTGCTAACAAAACGGGAAAACCCGTAGTGCTAGTAGACTCAGCCGATTCACCCAACGCAGGAGCGTGCTCGGATAGTGCTGTAGTGCTTGAATATCTACTTCCCTATAAAGACCAATTAAAGTGTGCATTATCAGTAACCGACGTAAAAGCCGTAGATAAGGCGTTTGAATTGGGTGTTGGTGGAATAGGTGATTTTACATTGGGTGCAAGCATAGCGCCTAAACTATATAAACCTGTTTCTGTTAAGAACGCAAAGGTTATAGGGTTATATAACGGCGATTTTATAATGGCGGGTCCGCAAGAAAAAGGACAAAAGAGAAATATAGGAAAAACTGCAGTTTTACAAGTAGGTAAAATTTTAATTCATATTTGCTATCACGGTAAAACTGAAGGTGACGTAAACTACTATAAAACTTTCGGTATAGACCCTGTAAAATGCGATTTAGTATGCGTAAAAGCATGTACGTCGTTTAGGGCAGGATATCAGTCGTTTTCTGCAGAAATATGCAATACCGATACACCGGGTGCGGCAAGTCCTTCACTAAAGAATTTGCCCTACGAAAAACGCCCCAAACCCTTGTATCCCTTTGAGGAAATAACCGAAAACGATATTTCTATCGCTAAAATTTACAGAAAATAAACAACAAAAAAGGAAGCGAATTTTCGCTTCCTTTTATTTTTTTGTTAGTTTATTTAAATAATTTAACGATTTCTTCTTTTTCTCTAAAACCGATAATTGTGTTTACCACTTCGCCGTTTTTAAATAGCATTAGCGTTGGAATACTTTGAATACCGAACTCGTTAGAAAGCTCAACGTTTTCGTCAACGTTAACCTTAGCAACTTTAATTTTGCCAGCGTATTCGGTGGCGATTTCAGATAAAATGGGTGCTATCATTTTGCAAGGACCGCACCAGGTTGCCCAAAAGTCCACTAAAACGGGAATATTGCTCATAACTACTTCGTCGTAGAAGTTATCTTTGTTTATTATAATTTCACTCATAATTTACTCCTTTATTTAGATTTATAGTAAAGCATACAATGGCAGTAGCCTTCGAAATCTTTATCTTTGATTTGCTGTTTAAATTCCGTGCACATACATTTATTGTCCTCAGTGCGTTCACGTTTGCACGGACAATAACCGCCTGTTTGTTTTAAGCCTTCTTGTATAGTCTTTACTATTTCTTGATTTTTATTAAAAGTAACTTTCATATTTTTATTTTAACACAGTTTTATAAAAAATAAAAGAGGAAAAGCAAAAATTTTTATTTTTTGGCAAAAATAAATAGAAATAGGTGCTATAAGAGCAAAATACATAAAATTCTTGACTTAAAGACCAAAATATTATATTATAAATATATAAAAATTACAATAGGGTAATTATGGTTTACAATGTACTAGATTTCGGTGTAATTGCCGATGGAAAAACTTTAATAACAAAAGGTCTTCAACAAGCCGTAGATACGTGTTTTAAAAGCGGTGGTGGAACGGTTTATATTCCGAGTGGAAAATACGTTTGCGGTAGTATCGTATTAAAAGATAACGTACACGTGTATATAGAGAGCGGGGCTATTTTGTACGGCGCTGAAGTAAAAGATTTCGATAAAGACGAAAAAAGAGACTATAAATTTTACCAAGACCTTTCGCATAGTACCTTTAACGTTTCAATGTTTAGGGCAGAAAACGCAAAAAACATAACCGTTTCCGGTTACGGCACTATAGATATGCGTGCCATTTGGGACGCCTTTGATGAACGTGGACAAGGTGACCCCAATCTTGCAGGTAGAGCTGGTAAAATTTTTGCTATTAGAGAATGTTCTAACGTTACCATAAAAGACTTAACGTTGCTTAATGCAACCGATATAGCTGTATACTTAGCAGGTTGTGAAAACGTAAGGATTAGCGGTTTGACGCTTAGCGTTCATATTGACGGCATAAGTCCCGACTGTTGTAAAAACGTTATGATAACGGGTTGCAACGTAGTAACGGGCGACGACGCCTTAGTTGTAAAAAGTTCGTATACGTTAAATAGATTTGAAGATAGTGAAAATATCACAATATCCGATTGCGTAATCTCAAGTAGAAGCAACGGTATAAAAGTTGGTACTGAAACCAACGGTGGTATGAAAAACTTAGTTATAACTAACTGTACCCTAAACAACGTTCGTGGGTCAGGGCTAGCACTAGAAATGTGTGACGGTGGAGTTATGGACGGCGTTTGCGTTTCTAATTTAACAATGAAAAACGTTCACACTCCGATGTTTATGATGATTGCACCAAGAAATCGTGGTCCAGAGGGAACTAAAGACGGTAAAATTCGCAACGTAACAATTTCTAACGTGATAGCAACAGGACCATACGTACCGTATAAAACAGTTCATAACAGTTATCTAGCTAAACGACTAGGCGACGAGATACAAGAACCTTGGAGACCAGGCGTGATAAACACCGAAGGTAAAGCCCCTGAGATTTTGCCGTGGCAGGTTATTTCGAATTTTACGGGTTTACAGAACAATCCAATAGAAAACTTAACGCTTAGAGATATAAGATTACAGTTACGTGGTGGTGCAAAAAAGGGCGACTGGATGCAAGAAGTTCCCGAGTGGAAAGACGGAGATTATCCCGAAGCAAACACATACTGCAGAATTTGGGAAGACGACGGCACGCCTTTAGGAAAAATAACTTATAAAAATTACCCCGCGAAAGGAATATATTTTAGACACGTTAAGGGACTAAATTTAAGTAACGTTCAAATATCCACCGAACTTCCCGACGAAAGAGTAAGATCGACCT
>JAFVOW010000004.1 GCA_017505625.1 Clostridia bacterium
GCGTTTTATGAAAAAAATTTTAAAAAAATTAAAGTGCCTTGTAAAAAAGACACTTTAATGATATCCTATTTTATTTATTTTATACTAGTTACCCTTACACCATGTTTTTGGACTGAAAAGAACTAGCATCGGGAAAATTTCCAAACGGCCTGCAAGCATTACTATCGATAAAACTGATTTTGAAAAAGCGTTATACCCATTAAAATCGTACGCTGGACCGACTAAATTAAATCCAGGGCCGACGTTACCTATACAAGTAAGTGATGCCGAAAAATGCGTAAACACGTTGTTTGAAGCAAACGAATCTATGCAAAGCAGTAACGTTGATAGAATTACAATAGCAAGCCATAAAACGATAAACGTCTTGACGTTTCGTTCTATTTCAGGAGTTATAGTTTCGCCGTCAAGCTTCTTTGTAAGAACGGCTTTTGGGTGAACCATTTTTTTAATGTCTGACGAACTAGATTTCCATAGAATAATTAGCCTTGAAACTTTTACGCCACCACCTGTCGAACCACCGCACGCACCTATTATCATAAGGAAAAGTAATATTGCTTGCGAAAGTGCCGGCCACGTACCAAAATCTGCTGTTATAAAACCCGTGGTAGATATAATAGACGATACTTGGAATGCCGAAAGTCTTAACGATTCTAAAAAACTTCCCGTTATGCTTAATATATTTAAGGTAATTGTAATGATTGCAACTAAAACTATAATGAGATAAGTTCTAAGTTCTTCGTTTTTGAAAATTTTTGCGACGCTTCCAATAAGAATAAAATAGTAAATGTTAAAATTAACGCCGAACAAAAACATAAAGATTGCGACTACCGTTTCGACGTAAACGCTATTATAGTAAGCAATACTTGCACCGTGTGGAGCAAACCCACCCGTACCTGCCGTAGCAAGAGAAACCAAAATACTGTCGTATAGTCCTATACCGCTAAATAATAACAAAATTATTAAAAGCACGGTCATCGCTGAGTATATAGCGTACAAAATCAAGGCAGTTCGCTTAATTTTGCTTACAAATTTCGATGCACTAGGCCCAGGAGCTTCAGCACGGTAAACGTGCATAACTCCTTCACTATTACTCGGGAATAAGGCTAGCACGAAGACTAGCACCCCCATACCACCTATAAAGTGCGTCAGCGAACGCCAAAAGAGTATTCCCCTATGAGTAAGATACAAAGAGTCTATTCTATCTGAAGACAAAATTGATGCACCCGTTGTCGTAAAGCCCGAAACAGTTTCAAATAAAGCGTCCACGTAACTTGGGATTGCTCCACTAATCACAAACGGCAACGCCCCTACAACTGACAAAATTATCCAGCAACACGCTACGATTATAAAGCCTTCCTTTGCATAAATAGATTTTTCTCTAGGTTTAATCAAAACACAAGGTATACCTATTGCACAAAGCACGGAAATAGGCACTAAATACGCTAATATTTCGTTTTCTCCGTAGTAGAATCCAACTAGCATAGGTAAAATCATAAAGATTGCACCGGCTAGCATGGCTTTGCCTAATACGTTAAAAAGCATTTTATAATTCACTATCTAAAAATCTCCAAAAAGTCGCTGACTTGGTTTTTCTCGGTAACTACAATGACGGTATCACCTACGTTAAATTCACTTTCACCACTAGGAAGAATAAACTCGTTACCCCTAACAATTCCACCTATAAGCGTGTTGCTTTTTAGTTTTAAATCTTTAAGTTTTTTACC
>JAFVOW010000025.1 GCA_017505625.1 Clostridia bacterium
CATCCCAAAAATTTGAAGGACAGGTGTCTCTAAACTTTCCGTCTTTAGTTTCCGTCCAATCTTTAGGAACGCCTTTTTCTTTATACGGTGCGATTACCTTTTTTCTTTGTTTAACGGCTTCTAGATTAAAAGTAAACTCGTCACTTACCGTACAATAGAAAATATCTTCTAAAGAATTCTTCCAATTAGCAGTAGCACCACGCCCTTTTTCTCTACCCCACGTTATACGGTTTCTTACGATAAAGTGTTTAAGTAAAACGTTTCCGATAACCATAGCACTTTCCCAATCACAACAAACGTATACGCTTGCCGTTTGTTTTAGTTTAGGTTTAACTGCCGTTATCCATTTTTCCGTGTATTCTTGATAATCAGTTAACGAACTTTTCTTAAATTTTTCACCGTGAAAATTTTTGTTTAAATTATACGGTGGGTCTACGATTAAAAGGTCAATAGAACTATCTTTAACTTTTTTTAGTACCGAAAACGTATCGCCTATTACCGTAGAATTTTCTTTACACTCGATAATTTTTTCGCCGTCTATACAGTTTTTAATATATTTTTCGCCCTGACTTAGGTCAAAATCAATGGTCTTGTTTTTAAGTGATTTCATTTTTTAACCGTTGTAAACCTTTAACCAACTATCAACTTTTGATACTAAGTCTTCATTTGATTTGGTTTTTTTAAGCATATCAAGTAAAACGTCGGTTGAATCGTGTTTTTCAGATAAGATTTTGCGTAATTTTTCTACTGCTTCTTTTTCTTCTTCGGTTAGCAACAAGTGGTCGTTTCTAGTACCCGATTTGTTTATGTCAATTGCAGGGAAAATGCGTCTTTCGGAAAGTTCACGAGATAAATGAATTTCCATATTACCCGTACCTTTAAATTCTTCGTAAATCACGTCGTCCATACGGCTACCCGTGTCGATAAGTGCAGTTGATAAAATCGTTAAACTTCCACCGCCCTCTATATTTCTAGCAGTACCAAAGAAACGTTTAGGTCCAATTAAAGCCGTGGGGTCTATACCACCCGATAACACCTTGCCCGAAGATTCTCTCGTAGAGTTATACGCCCTTGCAAGCCTTGTTATCGAATCCATTAAAATGACTACGTCTTGCCCTACTTCTACAAGTCGTTTTGCCCTTTTAATTACAAGTTCAGATGCACGAACGTGATGAATTGGATTTTCATCAAACGTCGAAAATACTACTTCACCAGAAACTGAACGTTTAATATCGGTAACTTCTTCAGGACGTTCGTCGATTAACAATATTATTAGTTTTATTTCGGGGTGATTAGTTTCGATAGCCTGAGCAATTTTCTTAAGTAGCGTAGTTTTGCCCGTTTTAGGCGGTGCAACGATTAGTCCTCTTTGTCCTTTTCCTAAAGGAGCAAAAAGGTCTAAACATCTTAACGCTAAATCATCTTTAGTTTGTTCTGTGATAAGATTTATTCGATTTGTGGGATAATACGGCGTTAAGTCGTCAAAGTTCTCTCTATCTAGAAATACTTCAGGTTGTAAGTCGTTAATAGCAATTGCCGACCTAAACGCAGCCGATTCGTCCTTTCTTTCTACTTTAGCGTAGCATCTAACCTTGTCGCCAGCTCTAAGATTATACTTTTTAATATTTTGTCCGGAAATAAATATATCCCCGTCAGAGTTTTCGTAGTTAGATACACGTAAAAACCCGTAACTAGTAGAAGACTGTTCTAAAACGCCTTCTGATATAAAACAACCGTCTTCTAGAACGTCGCAAAATTTATATTCTAAAGGCTTTTCTTCATATTCTTGGTATTCCTTAGGAACTAAATAGTACATTGAAACGTCTATCTTTGATTTAGGCGGAGCACCTACACTGCTTGGTGCTACGGGACGGAGCGTTCCTGCTTGAATAGCCATAATATCTTCTATAAGACGTTCTTTTTTTAAGGAAGCAGGTGCTTTTACGCCGATTTCTCTACCTATGGCTCTTAAAACTGCCAAAGACATACTCTCTAATTCTTCCTTTGTAAATTTTCTAAATTCCTTCATAACTATCTCCTAACCGTTTTTAATAGCACGGGCGCACTTAACACCCGAAGAAAATGCAAAACTTAAATTATAACCACCGCAATCGCCGTCAACGTCTAAGGCTTCGCCGATTACGTATATACCTTTTTTTAGCTTACTTTGATAATCGCTTGAATTTACGTCTTTAGTTTGTATTCCGCCTTTAGTTACTTGTGCGTTGTCAAATCCAAGACTTCCCGTAACTTTTAAGGTAAAATTCTTTAGCGCTTTAGCTAGCGAATAGTAGTTCTTATTTTGAACGGTCTTTAGTATACTTAGACCTATTCTTTTATTTATTATGCCAAGGTAAGCGTTTTCATTATATATTGGTGAATTTTTATCGGCATTTTTAAGAATTTCGGCTATTTGGTCTATAGTTAAATCGGGTAAAAACTCTATGCTTAGAATAGGGTTTTTTGCTTTAGCAAAATGTCCTGAAATTTGAAAAATCGCTGACCCCGAAACTCCGTAATCGGTAAACATGACGTCGCCTAAGGCTGATTTTAATGGTAAATCACCATCACATGCCGTGCAAAGTGCATATTCTTTTAAGCCTTTAAGCCCACGAATTTTTTCACGTTCGGTTTTTATTTGAACTAGCGACGGATAAAGATTAGTGGTTTTATGACCAAATACGTTTAATAAACTATACGAACTGCCGTCAGTACCGAACTGTTTACCCGCAC
>JAFVOW010000026.1 GCA_017505625.1 Clostridia bacterium
CGGCGGCTACGGGCTATAGGTATGTTCTTTGGTGGTCTTTTTGGCCTTATGCGTGGTAGAGACCGTGCTATCTTAAGACTAGTTCTAGTAGTGCTTTCTGCAGTTCTTGCGTTTGCTTTACGTGGTATGATTGTTGATATAATACTTAACATCAACGTAGACGGCGCAACTTTACAAGAATCTTTACTTTCTGGTTTTGGTTCTGAAGAAGGCAGTATGCCTGAAGGTTTAGTAAATCTTATTTTTGCTCTTTTAGAAATCGTTATCGGTTTCGCAGCATACTTTATTTTACTTTTCGTTTTAAGATTTTTAACATGGTTGCTTTTATTCCCCTTCCTTAAGCTTATCGTTAGAGCAGTTGAAAAGAAACGTGCTAGAAAAGCTTATGAAAACAGTGCTGAAGTAGATGCTGATTTCTATTCTCTTAGACGTAGAGAACGTAAAAAACTTATTAAAAAACAAAGAAATAGACCTGTTGGTGCTTTAATCGGTATGGCTCAAGGACTTTTACTTGCTTTCTTCTTGTTTGCACCACTTACTGGTTTAGTAACTCAAGTAGACAAAGTTACAAGTATTAAAATCGAAGGAGAATCTTTAGTAGAACTTCCTGCAGGACTCGACTTTGATGAATATTCTAATTCTTTCATTGGCAAGTTCTATATTACCACCGGTGGCTGGATGTATGAAGCAATGACAACCACTACTGACGATAACGGTAACGAAGTTTCGCTTGACGGTACTTTAGATTCTGTATCAACCTTAATGGAAGTAGTTGACGCAACTTCTTCTTTACAAACTGATTTAGAAATTTTAGGCGATGAAAACGCAACACCTAACGAAAGAATTATCGCTCTTAATAATTTAGGTGATAAACTTATTTCAGTTGGTAACTCTATGAGTGAACTTGATGATAACACCATGGATATGATTACTGATTTAATAACTGAAATGGGTGGTGAAGACGTTCCTCAAGACGAACTTGATGAAATGCTTGAAATGTTAACTCCCGAATTCTTCCTTCAAGCAGGTAACGGCATTAAGGCATTAGCAAGTTACGAACAAATTAAACTTGATGGAACTGAATTAACTCAAGCACAAGCTACCGATATCATTAACAAGGCTTATGAAGGTATTGAAATCGTTGGTGGTATTGAACTTGATATCAAGGAAGAACATAAACCTATGTTCAAAAGTACCATTGAAGCTATTGAAGGCATAACTGCAGAAGACAAAGACACTTTATTTAACGCTTTCGGTATTGAAGATTAATAGTTAAATAAAACTTTAACCAAAAATAAAACCCAAACCGTTACGGTTTGGGTTTTTTGTTGTGATTTTATTTATATTTTTACTTAGTCATTTTTTCTTGTTTTACCTTTTTATCTATAACGTGGCGAGAAGCAAGTTCACGATGAATATCTTCAAGCGATATTCCCATTTGTATCATTAACACTAAGGTGTGATACGCAAGGTCGGCGATTTCGTAGATAGTTTCTTTTTTGTCGTCGGCTTTACCTGCGATTATAACTTCGGTACACTCCTCCCCGACCTTTTTTAGTATTTTATCTATGCCCTTTTCAAAAAGATAGGTTGTGTAAGAACCTTCGGTTTTATTTATTTTTCTTCCCTCAATTAGTTTTACTAAACCCGAGAGAGAAAATTCTTTCAACTCGTCGTTTTCCCAAACGGTGTTATGAAAACAACTTTCTTCTCCCGTATGACAAGCGGGACCGTCGGGTTCTACTACAACAACTAATGCGTCGTTATCACAATCGGCAGTAATTGAAACGACGTGTTGATAGTTACCACTCGTTTCCCCTTTTAGCCATAGTTCGTTTCTTGAACGGCTATAAAAACAAGTGAGTTTTTTACTCATTGTGATTTCTAGGCTTTCTTTGTTCATATATGCAAGTGTCAATACTTTCTTGCTTATAGAATCAACGACAATGGCCGGAATAAGTCCTTTTTCATCAAATTTAAGTTTACTAACGTCTAACATATTTTTCTCCTTATTTTATAAGTCTTACGGGAATACCGTTTTTGTTTAGTTCTAATTTTAAGTCTCTTATCGTTACTTCGCCAAAATGGAATATCGACGCTGCAAGTCCTGCCGAAACGTCGGGAATTTTATTGAACAAATCAACGAAATCTTGTATCTTTCCTGCTCCACCCGACGCTATTACGGGCACTTTAACTATATCGCAAACGGCTGATAACATTTCTAAATCGAAACCACCTTTTACGCCGTCAGTATCGATGGAATTAAGCACTATTTCGCCTGCACCGTTGTCTACACCACGTTTTATCCATTCCAAAGCATCCATGCCCGTATTTTCACGACCACCTTTACTGAACACTTTAAAAGTTCCGTCTACCCTTTTTACGTCGGTAGATAAAACCACGCATTGGTCTCCGTAACGTTTTGCTGCTTGATATATTAAGTCGGGGTTTTTAATCGCACCAGAGTTTACGCTTACCTTGTCTGCCCCGCATTTTAATACTCTGTCAAAATCGTCTAGAGAATTTATGCCACCACCTACGGTTAGTGGTATAAATATCGTGCTTGCAACTTCACGTAATATATCGGTAAAAATCGTTCTATCCTCGTAAGAAGCTGTTATGTCGTAAAAAACAAGTTCATCAGCACCGTTATCACTGTAATATTTGCCAAGTTCTACCGGCGACGAAACGTCTTTTAGTCCTTCAAAATTCACTCCTTTTACCACTCTACCATTTCTAACGTCTAAACACGGTATAATTCTTTTAGTTATCATTTGCCACCTTTATTGCTTCGCTTATTTTTACTGCACCCGTGTAGTAGGCTTTACCAACGATTGCACCGTACAAGTTCATATCGGCTAAAATTTTAATGCCGTCGTAGTCGGATACGCCACCCGACGCTATTATATCTATACTAAACTTAGAATTTAGGTCTTTATACAACTGATAGTTTGCTCCTTGCATTGCTCCGTCTTTTGAAATATCAGTTACGATTACCGTCTTTACACCTAACTTTTCTAAATCAGTTAAGAAGTCGTAAGCCGTAAGGGTAGATTTTTCCGTCCAACCCTTTATAGCAACTAAACCGTCTTTAATGTCTACGCCAACGGCTATTTTATCGCCGAAAGTTTTTACCACGTCAACCAAAAACTCTCTATCGGTTACTGCAATCGTACCTAAAATCACACGACCCACACCAACTGATAAATATTTTTCGATTACTTCTTTGCTTCTAACACCACCGCCGATTTCCACGAAAGCGCTAGTGCTAGAAACAATTTTTTTTACTGTTTCAAGATTAGGCGTTTCGCCTGTTTTTGCACCTTCTAAATCAACGACGTGAATAAATTCTGCACCTTGTTTTTCAAAATCTAACGCTATTTCACTAGGGTTTTCGCTATACACCGTCATTTGATTATAATCGCCCTTGAAAAGTCTTACGGCTTTACCACCGAAAAGGTCTATTGCGGGAAAAATTTTCATACTTTTACTCCAACTCAGCAAACGCTTTTAATATTTTAAGTCCTACGTCACCACTCTTTTCTGGGTGGAACTGACACCCGTAAACGTTACCGCTAGCAACCGCCGCCGTAACGTCAAAACCGTATTCGGTAGTTGCAACTACGCTGTTAGTACAGTTTGTCGCATAGTATGAGTGAACGAAATACACACAGTCGCCGTCTTCTAAATATTTAAATATAGGGCTTTTGGGCATACTAAATTTTAATGCGTTCCAACCGATATGCGGTATTCTGTACTTTTCTGATAAATTGTCTTTTAACGCACGAACTTCGCCACGAATTAAGCCTAAACCTTTATGCTCTCCGTATTCGTAACTTTTATCAAACAACATTTGCATACCTAAACATATGCCCATTAAAGGCTTACCTTGTTTTGCTTGATTTACTACTAATTCAGCAAGACCTGAGTTAAAAAGTTTTCTAGAAGCGTCTTCAAAAGCACCAACGCCTGGTAAAATTATTTTATCGGCGTTTTCTATCACCATTTTATCGCTAGTAATAACTGCGTCTACACCTATTTTTTTTAGAGAACTTACCAAAGAAAACAGATTGCCTACACCGTAATCAACGATTGCTATCATTATAAAACCCCTTTGGTGGACGGTATTTCGTCTTTAGTTTGTTCGTCGATTTTAACTGCGGTTTTTAAACTTCTTGCCATAGACTTAAACACACCTTCTAAAATATGGTGAACGTTTTTGCCTGCAAGTTGATTTACGTGAAGATTTATACCTGCGTTTTGAGTAAACGCTATCATAAATTCTTCAATAAGTTCTACGTCAAAGTTTCCTACTCTTTTTGCTCTAATATTGACGTTATAACATAAAAAACTTCTACCCGACACGTCTACTGCCGTGAGTATTAAGGCTTCGTCCATAGGAAGAATAGTATCTCCGTAACGAGTTATTCCTTTTTTGTCGCCAAGTGCCGACTTGAAGGCTTGTCCTAAACATATTCCTATGTCTTCTACGGTGTGGTGATAATCTACTTCCACGTCGCCGTGACACGTAAGGTTTAGGTCAAATCTAGAATGTTTAGAAAAAAGAGTTAGCATGTGGTCTAAAAACCCACATCCACTGTTTATATTTGAAACGCCTTTGCCGTCTAAGTTAAGACTTAATTCTATATCGGTTTCTTTTGTTTTTCTTTTAATCTCAAACGTTCTCATTATTATTTCTCCAAAATTTCTTTTACTTTCTCAATAAAGGTTTGCATTTCTTCTATACTTCCAACTGTTACACGTATATAGTCTTTTATTCTAGGTTTAGAAAAATGCCTTACAAGTACGCCTTTTTCTTTTAATTTTAGGTACAGAGTTTCACCGTCGATTTTTTCAGTTTTCGTAAACACGAAATTTGCTTTTGAATCGGTTAAACTAAAGCCTAAATTAGTTAGTTCCTTTTGAGTATATTCTCTTGCTTTTATAATTTTTTCAACGTTACTAGCAAAATATTCTTTATCCTTAATAGCACCGATTCCCGCAGAAGCCGTCATACGGTTAACGTTATACGGATTAGTAGAATATCTAATTTTATTTAAGTCTTCTATAATCTTAGCGTTTGCTATGCCGAAACCAAGTCTTGCTCCTGCCATAGACCTTGATTTAGAAAAGGTTTGCGTCACTAGTAAATTATCGTACTTATCAACAAGATTTACCATACTTTCGCCCGAAAAATCAGCATACGCTTCGTCGATAACGACTATTCTATTAGGATTAGACTGTAGTAACTTTTCAATTTCCGTAAGTTGTAGTTTTATGCCCGTAGGTGCGTTGGGGTTAGCAATAAACACCGTGCCGTCTTCTTTTATGTAATCGTTTACGTCAATGGTAAAATCTTGTTTTAATGGAATTTCCTTAAACGGCAAGTTATTAACGTCTGCAAAAACTTTATAAAACCCGTAAGTAATATCAGCAAAAATCGCTGGGGTTTTACTGTCGCAATACGCCATAAACGCAAAGTTTAACACTTCATCCGAGCCGTTAGTAACGATTACCTGATTAGTATTAACACCGTAATACAAAGCAATTTCTTTTATTAAATCTCTACTATCAGGGTCGGAATATAGCATCAAGTTTTTTGCTTCGTCGTTAGCGAGCTTTACCGCTAAAGGCGACGGCGGAAACGGTGATTCGTTAGTATTAAGTTTTATATACTTTTTGTCTTTTGGTTGTTCGCCCGGCACGTACGGGGCAAGTTTAGTATATTTTTCGGTTAAAAAATTACTCATATTAATCCTCAAATCTTATAACTGCACTTTTAGCGTGTGCCGTCAATCCTTCCTTATTTGCAAAATATTCTACTTCACGGCAAACGTCTTTTAAGGCCTTTCTATCGTAGTAAACGTACTGAGTTTTTTTGATAAAGTCGTCTACCGAAAGCGGACTAGAAAATCTTGCCGTTCCCGACGTAGGTAAGGTGTGGTTAGTACCTGCGTAATAATCGCCTATCGCTTCGGGGCAGTTTTTACCCAAAAATACCGAGCCGGCGTGTTTGATTTTATCTAAGTAATCAAAGGGATTATCTACGCAAATCTCCAAGTGTTCAGGGGCGATGCCGTTAGCGATTTCTATTGCGCTATCAATGTTTTTAGTTACTATAATTTTACCGTTTTCATCAATAGAGGTTCTAGCGATTTCGCTTCTTTTTAAGGTCGGAATTTGTTTTTCAAGTTCATAGCTTACTTGTTTTGCAAACTCTAAGTCGTCAGTAACTAGTACGGCACTTGCCATTTTGTCGTGTTCGGCTTGTGAAAGTAAATCTGCGGCAACGTCTTTAGGTCTATTGGTATTATCGGCAACTACCATTATTTCACTAGGCCCTGCTATCATATCAATAGAAACTACGCCGTAAACTTGTCTTTTTGCTTCGGCAACGTAGGCGTTGCCTGGTCCTACTATTTTATCAGTTTTTGGTAGTGTTTCAGTACCGTAAGCAAGTCCTGCGATTGCTTGAGCCCCACCGACTTTATATATTTCCGTTACACCTGCAACGAAAGCTGATACTAAAATTATAGGGTTAATTTTACCGTCACAATTCGGCGGTGTTACCATTACTACACGCTCACAACCTGCAACGAGTGCGGGAATAGCGTCCATTAATACCGTAGACGGATACGCAGCAGTACCACCCGGAACGTAAATACCTGCAACTGATACGGGAATTACCTTTTGACCAACGATTATGCCGTTTTCTTTTTTAATCTCAAACCCTTCACGTTTTTGCTTTTCATGAAACTCACGTATATTTTTAGCCGAAGTTTGTAAAATTTTTATAAACTCGGGTTCTACGCTATTTACTGCGTC
>JAFVOW010000027.1 GCA_017505625.1 Clostridia bacterium
CATTACCGTGATACCAAGGGTGACCCAAGATTGTTACTCTTTCATCGTTTGCTAGCCACATTTGTTGGCGATGCCACTCTTTAATGCTTGCATCGAGTTCAATAGGCATATATCTACCGTTAGGTTTATCTACACGCCAATGCGATGCACCAATTGCATAACGAACGCCAAGTTTTTTAAGGTTCTCTTTGCTCATTCCAAGTTCAATATCAAAAGGTTGCTCTTGAATAGGTGCAACGTATCCCTCGTGGTCGGGGTGAGTTAATATATAGTCAAATTCGGGTTTTTCAATAGGTGTTAGTTCTACGCCCAAAACCATAAACGGATATTTTTCTTGGGCTTTTTTTACACCGTTTACAGAATTAATTAAATCGGTAGTAAACTTTTCGTCGTTAAAATTTAAGTGGTCGGTTATGCCAACGTTTATTAAACCCTGAACTTTTGCATTGTCACCTATAGTTTCTAATGAGATTTTTGCATCGTACGAAAATTCGCTATGTACGTGCCAATCGGATTTTATTATCATTTTAATATCCCTTTAATCTATACTATAGACAACGACTGCAAGTCTTTTTGCCGATTGCACTAAAGATTTCTTGTATATAAACTCGTTTACGTTGTGAATATATTTACCTTCAGTGCCTAAACAGTCCACGGTAGGTATTCCTGCAACAGTCATATCAGCAGAATCTGCACCACCTAAACCAAGTTTAGGCGTTAGTTCTATCATACCGGCTTGTTTGTATATTTTATTGATTTTTTGTACTAATTCTTGGTTTTTTTGCGTTTTTTCCATAGGATAACGCCAACTCTTTAGAACGGGCGTAGTAACAGTTCCGTTAATATTAGATTTTTTTGCAAGCCTTTGCACGAAGTCATCGATAAATTTTCCCTGTTCTACCGTTTTATACCTAAAATCGGCAGTAATAGTGCATTTTTCGGGTACGGTATTTTCAGCAGTTCCCCCGCTTATAATTCCACAGTTACAAGTAATTCCGTCTTCATCTTTAAACTTTTCTAGTTCTATAACCTTATAACTTGCTTCAGTTATTGCACTCGCCCCCGTAAAACATATACTTGAATGAACGGCTTTACCAGTAACTTCAAAAGCGTATTTTTTTATGCCTTTTCTCTCTATGGTAATTTCTCCGTCGTTATATGGTTCTCCGTTAAGAAAGGCAATACAATCTTTAGCCTTTTCTGCCATAAAACGAACGGTTTCTTTGTTAGAAAACCTACTGCCGTTTTCTTCGTCGCTTTGTAAAATTAGTTTTATAGGTCTATCGGTGAATCCTATTTTTTCTAAAGCATCCATAGCCATAAATCCTGCAACACAACCGCCTTTACAATCGGCAACACCTGGTCCGTAAATTTTATCTTCTTTTATAACCGTAGGGTTTTTAGGGAAAAGTCCTACGGGGTGAACGGTATCTAAGTGCCCTGAAATACAAACGGGTTTTGCTTTAGCGTTAGCGTTCATCGTGATACAAATAGCATCGCCCGAAATCGGTTGTGAAAAAACTTCTACGTCCCAACCTTTTTCTTTTGCTTTGTCTATGAAATATTTACCGACTGCGTCTACCCCTTTTTTATAATCGGTAGGACTTTCGATATTGCAAACGTCTATTAAAAAATTAATATATTCTTGTTCTTTAGTTTCTATTTCCTTTAAAAGTTTTTCTATGCTCATAACCTTTGCCCCTTTATATATTCAACGAGTTCTTTGGGTGCGTCTTTCCATTTGCCCTTAGCAAAAAGCTTTTCCGCTTTGTTTTCATCGATAGCAAAAGGAGTACCTAAATTACGTTCAAAATTTTCCCACTCTTCTATCGTGGTAAATGCTTTTGTTTCGGGATAAATTGTTAAAAATTTTACTCTCTCGTTAAGGCGAAGTACCCAACCCGATAACGGCCATAATTTTTTGTATAGCTTTTTATCTATATTAGTGAAAATCTTAGGCAGAGTATGTGCTTTGATAGTTTGGGTTTCTCTATCGATAAAAGTGCCTTGTGCTTCAAAGGTAAAGTCTTCTTTTTGAAAATCAATTTTAACTAGTACACCGTAATTAGTGTAATCTTGTTGTCTTTGATAATCGGTGTCAAATACGAAGTTTCCTAATGAATAGAATATAATCTTTTTGCCTACTTTTTCGTAGTTTTCTACTACGTGTGGATGGTGTCCGATTACGACGTCAGCACCAAATTTTAGGTATTTATTGTAAATTTTTCTTATATATGGCAAAGGTACTGCGTTAAATTCTTCGCCTGCGTGAACGTTTACAACACACCAAGCGTTTTGCTCTTTAACTTGTTTTATAGATTTTTTTATAGTTTCAAAATCAGTAAAAAGAATAGTTCCAGGAAGGCTCTCAGTAGCAATTGCTTCGGTATCGTAATTTACCGAAACTAGACCTACTTTTACGCCGTTATCATCGGTAACGAATAAAGGCTTTGAGGCTTCTTCTTTATTTTTGCCTGCACCTAAAGCGGTACAGCCGTTATCTTTAGCAAATTGTATGGTAGATAGTACACCGTCTACACCACAGTCAATAATGTGATTGTTTGCAACGTTCCAAATTTTGCCGTTTAATTTTTTGGTAAATTCGGCAATTTCCGGTGGATTAGAGTGTAAAAGTGGTTTTTTCGCTTTTTGCTCACCCACGCTTACTGCACCTTCTACGTTAACCACAGTTACGTCGCTATTACTTAAAAAATCAACAATTTTGTTATCTACTAGGTCTTTATTGGCAAGAGCGCCTTTAAAATATCTCGTAAAACCCGTATCGCCCGTAAATGCTATCTTCATATTCTTCTCCTTTTTCCACTTTGTAATATTTCGTTATATTAATTTTATTATATCACTTATAAAACTAAAAAACAATAAAAAATGAGACGGAATAAATATTCCGTCTCACTAAAATCATTTTGTTTTAATTATGCTTGTGCAACTCCAACGTAAACGGTTGTTGCACTAGTAATTTCGGTTATGTCTAATAGTTGAGTGCATTCAGCATCAGAGTAGTATGCATAGCCACTTGGTAGCGGAACGTTGGTTGCAAGATAGGTGCTTAAATTGGTTTTCGAGTAAACGTAAACGTAATCGATTTTTACTTTTTCTTGAGTTTCGCTAGTATAGTATTTACTTGTTTCCACTCCTTCGTATCCCGTTGCGTTATCATAGTTTATAGTTATTAGGAAAGCTTCTAAATCGCCAAAGCTTACTGTTCCACTAGGATAGATGCTACTGTCCGTCAAATAATCGTACCTATAGTCGTAATCACCAGTTCCCACATCCTTTACAAGCGCAGTGGATAGAACGTATTTACCCTCCATATTAGTCTCTAGTACAGGAAGAAGGAAATTTTGCGATTCCGTTTCTGTTGACAGCCTGAAGAAAGATTTATATGCACCTACTCCGTCATAAGCATCGTAGTAATATATTTGATAGCTTACCAAATCAAGTTCTTTTGAAATTGTTTCAATATCGCTATGATAATCACACAAATCGTAATTATATTCGTACGTTAAATATGGCGCATATGAAACTAAACTGCTGTTTAGCAAGAAATAATATTCGTTTTTGTTTTCTCCAACGTACATCGGATACGTCGCATAACTACCTTTTGTTCTATAAAGTACAGGAGTTACGTTATCGGAAGCCGTCTTAACAATTAACTTGGTTTTATTATTTACAACGTCCGTTTTCGTTGAAATAGTTGAACTACCTAGTACCTCGTAATCAAATTGTGTCCAGTAACTATTAAGCACTTGGCCGTTGCCAACAAGTTTAATTTTTATTGTATAAATTCCTTTGGTTAAACTTGCAACACTGAGTTTAGGTCCTGTAATAGTACCTGAACTCTTTACTGAACTACTTACAGCGTCTATAATTTCATAAATATATTCACTCTCTAAACTACCAGACCAAGTAATTTGATTACTGCTGTTGTCGTAAACGATATAAGATGGAGATGGTGCTATGCAAGAACCACTATTCATATTAAAGGTAAGCGACTTAACTAGAATATTGATGGTGCTTTGGCTAAGAGTTCCCATTTTGCCACCAAGCACAACATTACCGTTTGCCGTTCCACCAGCGAGTTCGTCTAAGTAGTATTCCTTAATAGCAAACCAGTCCTCGCTAAAGTATCTTGAATCTATAGTTTCATCGTTTGCAACCAAAAGTTTTTTATCTAAGCCCGATACTTTAACGTACTCGCCGTCTTTAACGTCGAAAGTTAAACAATCTGATACGGCGAACTTAATAGTCGTTTCGTTGCTATCTACCGTATTTATACCGTTGCCAAGTTTTTTGAGCCTGATTTCGAAGGTTCCGTAACCGTATAAAGAAGTTTTAGATAGCATCACTACGTCAACACTAGAAAGTAACGTTTGACTATATACTAGCATAGCTTCACCGTTGGTTTTGTAGACTTCAACACTTATCGTATTTGAATCTTCGCCTTCAATAATTAAGTTTTCAGCATCTTCTTTAATAACGCTAGCGGAAATCATAGAAACTCTATTGATTTTTAGTGTTGGACTTGCAGTACCTTCTTTGTCGTTAAGCACAGGAATAATTGTCGCACTAAAAGAACCGTTGCCTTGATATTCTGCCACGTCCCAATAATTTGAAGTTGTTTCATAAACACCCATTTCTATTCCGGAAGCGTTTAAGATTTTTACTTTATATCCATCGTTAAACCCGTTAGAAACCCAACTGAGCCTATTACCGCCTAGCGACACAGATTTAACCTGCGAATTAATACTCATAACGTAATAGAAAATTTCAGCAGTAGATGTAAGTTCTGCAAAATTAACTTCTTGTTCTACTTTTATCACGTTAAAACCAAACCCTAACGCACTAGCAAAATCGTAAACCTTAACAATGCCAGACTCTTGAATAACCGGTATTTCTTGAACTGTTCCGTCGTCCAAAGTAACGGTAGCCTTAATGGTTACAGCTTCCTCGTCAATACCACTAATAGGACTTGCGCTTATCAACAAGTAGTCTCCATCAAGAGTTGCTATACCGTTCATTGCCCATATATCGACTAATTCTTGGCCACCAGCTTTAACCGTCGTTACGTTAGAATATCCACTTTCTTCGCTCTTACCTTCTGCGCTTAAAACGTTCAACGAAATCTCACAATCTTGTTTAACTAACGTTTGATAAACGGTTTTAACGTCTGAAATTTCTAGGCTATCTATTAACTCACCTAACTCTATTTTAACAAAGCGTCCAGTTAAAGCAACTACATATTCCGTGTCGTTAATCTTTAGCTTAACGAGCGGATTAACTATCTCTTGCTCTAAATAAAAACTTACTATACCGTTTTCAAGAACGCCTAGGCTCGGCGAAATTTTACTTTCATTTATGCACTTAAACTGGGTAGAACAATAGTTTTCGCTTTTGCCAAACGAATTGATTACGTACGCCTTAACGTCGTAGTTAACCATATCGACAAGTTCTGCCGAGAAAGTAAACTTATCTAGTTTAATGTTAGTTGTTCCTATGGGAAGTTTGTCGGGCGAGGTATACGTAGCAACGATTTCATCATTAAACACAAGCTCTACAGTGTTTCCCATAACCCCACTGAGATAAACTTCGTTGCCTATTACTGATATAGAGTCCATTGCTTTGGGCAATTCATTTACAACGTAAAACTCTTTAGTCCAATCGGATAACGTAGTCCCTTTCTTAGCATCAAATTTATACGAAGCAAATCTTACGGTATGTACTCCTAACCCAAGAGATTCAGTATCTAATATGTATTCACAATAATTACCGTACTGAAAGGTCTCGATAATAGGATTTCCGATACCTTTGGTTTCGCCGTTAATTTCAACAACGTAGCCCGTTGCTTGTTCAACGGGATTCCAAAAATAAACGTTATACTCTTCTTGCGTTACCGTAGGCGACAATAACGTCGCATAGCTGTCCGTGAATTCTTCACCGCACGCCGAAGCCGTAAAAACTACGGTCGTACACAAAAGAACGGCAACTAGTAATTTTTTTAAAGAGTTCATAAAAACCTCCTTTGCGTTAGCAACAAGGTTGCTAAATATATATAATATTATAACATTGAGTTTTTCTTATGTCAATCTACATCCTTTCAAATTATGAAACTTGTTAAACCAAAATATGGTTGAAATTTAACTTGACAAAGTTTTCTAGTCAGTGTATAATAAAAATGCCTACACGACTGACGGAATAAAGCGGGCAACCGCAAGGGAGTGTACGCATATAAGCCGACCGTCTGGGCAGTTCAATTTTTCACGAAATTGGATTGCTCTTTTTTTATAGGCAATCCTACTAAAGGAGGTATTTTATGCAACACGATAATTGGCAAGGTTTTAAGCAAGGACTTTGGCAAGATAGTATTGACGTACGTGATTTTATTCAAACCAACTACACTGAATACACGGGAGACGATACTTTTTTATCTACTGCAACCGAACGCACTAACAATTTAATGAAAAAAGTTAACGACCTATTTAAGCGTGAACGTGAAAATGGTGGCGTTTTAGACGTTGACGTAGATACTGTTTCTTCGCTTACTAGTTACGCTCCCGGTTATATTGACAAAGAAAATGAACTTATCGTTGGGATGCAAACTGACCAACCGTTAAAACGTGGTGTTAATCCTTTCGGCGGTATGAGAATGGTGAAACAAGCCTGCGAAGCGTATGGCTACCATTTAAGCGACAAAATAAAAGAAGAATTTAGGTTTAGAACCACCCACAACGACGGGGTGTTCCGTGCATACACCGAAGAAATGCGTATGGCTAGAAAATGCCACGTAATTACGGGACTTCCCGACGCTTACGGTAGAGGCAGAATTATAGGAGACTATCGCCGTGTAGCACTTTACGGCGTGGATAGACTTATAGAAGAAAAACAAAAAGACAAAGCAAATCTCGCTAACGGAGATTTTGGCGTAGATACTATTCGCTTAGACGAAGAACTTTTCCAACAAATTAATTTCTTAGGATATCTAAAAGAAATGGCGAAGTCTTACGGCTATGATATTTCTCGCCCTGCTAAAAACGCTAAAGAAGCAATTCAGTGGACGTATTTTGGTTATCTTGGCGCAATAAAAGAACAAAACGGTGCGGCAATGAGTTTAGGTAGAGTTAGTACTTTCTTCGATATTTATATCGAACGTGATATTAAAAACGGCACTCTAAATGAAAGTCAAGCCCAAGAACTTATGGACGATTTCGTTATAAAACTACGTATTGCCCGTCATTTAAGAACGCCTGAATATAACGAACTTTTCGGCGGAGACCCAATGTGGATAACCGAAGCCGTTGGCGGTATGGGACAAGACGGAAGAACTTTGGTAAGTAAAACGAGTTTTCGTATGCTTAATACCTTGTATACTCTAGGTTCTTCGCCAGAACCTAACCTTACTATACTCTGGTCTAATAGCCTACCCGAAGATTTCAAGACCTTCTGCGCTAAGGTTTCTTGTGATACCGATTCTATACAATATGAAAACGATGATTTAATGCGTCCTATTTACGGTGACGACTACGCTATTGCTTGCTGTGTTTCGGCAATGGAAATCGGAAAGCAAATGCAATTTTTCGGTGCTCGTTGCAACCTAGCAAAGTTACTTCTTATCGCTATAAACGGTGGATATGATACTACTAGCAATATTCAAATCGGTCCACAGATGCCCGTTTTGAACAAACTCGATTATGAAAACGTTAGAAAGCGCTACGATATTTATATCTCTTGGCTATCTCGCCTTTACGTTAACACGATGAATATTATTCATTATATGCACGATAAATATGCATACGAAAAAACGCAAATGGCACTTCATGACACCGACGTTCATAGGTTTATGGCGTTTGGCGTGGCAGGGCTTTCAGTTGTAACCGACTCTCTTTCGGCTATTAAGCACGCCGACGTAACCCCCATAAAAAATCAAGACGGTTATATAATAGGTTTTGACACGGTAGGAGATTTCCCCAAATTCGGCAACGACGACGATAGAGTAGACTTAATTGCAAAAGAAATCACTAATAAGGTTATAACCGAACTAAGAAAAACCCCCACCTATCGCAACGCTGAACACACTTTATCAGTTTTGACGATAACCTCTAACGTTATGTACGGCAAGAACACGGGTGCAACCCCTGACGGTAGACCGGCGTTTGCCCCGTTTGCTCCCGGTGCTAACCCCATGCATAATAGAGAAGAAAACGGTGCATTATCTTCGCTTAACTCGGTAGCAAAAATTAGTTACGACGACTGTCGTGACGGTATTTCTAACACTTTCTCTATAACCCCTGAAGCGTTAGGCAAAACTAAAACTGAAAGAATTAACAACTTAGTATCTATTTTAGACGGCTATTTTAAGAAAAACGCACACCATATAAACGTAAACGTTCTTAACCGTGAAACGCTATTAAAGGCATATGAAAACCCTGAAGATTATCCTAATCTTACCATAAGAGTTTCGGGATACGCTGTAAACTTTAACAAACTTTCACGTGAACAACAAAAAGAAGTAATCTCTAGAACTTTCCATGAAAGCATGTAACGACGCTCAAGGCATAATTCACTCTTTCCAAAGTCTAGGAACGGTTGACGGACCAGGTGTTAGATACGTTGTGTTTATGCAAGGCTGTAATCTTCGTTGTAGTTGCTGTCATAACCCCGACACTTGGGAGTTAAAGGCGAGCAAAACCTATACAGCCGAGCAAGTATTTAAAAACGCAAGTAAGTACGTTGAATATTTTGGTAAAGACGGAGGTATAACCGTTTCGGGCGGAGAACCACTCATGCAAGCCCAATTTGTTAAAAACCTATTTATACTTTGCAAAGAAAACGGCATAAACACTTGTTTAGACACTTCGGGAAGCATATTAAACGATAACGTTTTGTCTTTACTAGATTATACGGATAGAGTACTATTAGACGTAAAATATACTAATAACGACGACTACGTTAAACACGTAGGTTGCACGCTTGATACCGTTCTAAAGTTTTTACAAATCTTGGACCAAAAACATATTAAAACTACTATTAGACAAGTAATTATTCCTACTGTCAACGACGATAAAAATAATATTTTAAAACTGAAAGATATTGTTTCTAAGTTTTCTTGCGTAGACAAAATAGAACTGTTACCTTTTAAGAAAATTTGTCAAACCAAATACGATGAACTCGGCATTAGTTTTCCTTTTGGTACTCTTCCCACACCGCAAGCGGAACTTATGCAAGAACTTAACTTGTTACTTAAATAATTAGACCTTGATAAAAGCGTTAGTGAATACTAACGCTTTTAGTTTTCCAAAATACGCAAGAGTAAATTTTGTTTATACATTGACAATTTCTAATTTTTTTGCTAGAATAAAAAGGTCTTTTGTTTGCAAGATTTATTATAATTTTACGAACAAAATAGTAGATTCTTTAATTTTGGGGGCATTGTTTTATGGGAAACACATCTAGTTGGGACTTTACAATGGCAAACTACGGAGACGTTTGGGCTTGCATGGTGCAAATCGGTCTGCTGTTACTTTGTCTAATGATAGGCAATATTCTTCGTAGAGTCATCCCGTGGTTTAGAAAGGCACTTGTACCATCGGCTCTCTTAGGCGGTGCATTACTTTTAGTAGTTGACGTTATTTGCGAGCAATTTAACTTTAAGTTAGTAGATAACCGTTTAATGCAAGTTATCACCTACCACTGTTTAGCAATTGGTTTTGCAGCGATGTCGTTAAAAACCGAAAAAAGCACGCATAAAACTAACCGTGCACAAGTACTGGAATTCGGTGCTCTGCAAGGCGGAACTTATATGCTTCAGGCCTTCGTTGGTCTTGGCATTACTTTAATTTTGTTTTTACTAACACAGTACGGCGACAACGTTATTTCTTATATAAGCGGTCTTATTTTACCATTGGCTTTCGGACAAGGTCCTGGCAACGCTTTAAGTTGGGATATTAATTTCACAAACACCCCTGCTACGCAGTTTGCTGGTAACGGCAGTTTTGGATTATCGCTTGCTTCTATCGGGTTTGTAGTTGCTTCGGTGTTCGGGGTTTTATATATCAATATACATAAAAAACGTGGAACTCTTCGTGTTCGTGAAACAAGTTCTGCTAAAGGGTTTATAGACCATACTAATCCTAACGGTAACGAAATTCCCGATAATGAATCGGTAGATAAATTTACTATTCAATTGGGATTCGTTGCACTTGCTTATGCGTTGGCGTTTGGGTTTATGTACCTACTTGGTATCATTTCTGATTTTACTAACAGTATTGCTTGGGGCTTCAACTTTTTATGGGCATCGTTATTTGCAATGCTAATTAAGTTCGTAGTAAAACGTTTACGTAAAAGCAAAGTTATGAAGCGTGACCACATAAACAACTACCAAATGGACAGAATCTCTGGTTTTGCCTTCGACCTTATGATAGTTGCGGGTGTTGCCGCTATCGAAATAAACGATATCAAAAACTATATTTTGCCTATCATTTTACTAAGTCTCATCGGAACGGTTGTAACTTATATTTATATTCGTTTAGTTGCTAAACACTGTTTTAAGGGCTTTGAACACGAATTCTTCTTAATGAGTTTTGGAACTTTAACCGGTACGGCTTCTAACGGTATGATTTTAATGAAAGAAATCGACCCGAGTTTAAGAACGCCAACGTCAAGTTTATATATTCTTTCAAACTTCCCTGCTATGATAATGATAGCACCGTTATTGTTCTTGCTAGGATTTGCCGGTCAATCTCTTATGAACGCTGTTATTGCTTTTGCAATCTTCTTCGTGCTATGGTTTGTATACACAATTTACTTGTTCCGAAGAAAAATATTTAAAAAGCGTTATAAAGATATGCCCGTAGTCGCTTGGGAAGAGGCTGAAGAAGAATAACCTAAAAATAATTAGTTTAGAATAATTTTAAAAGGACACCTAACAGTGTCCTTTTATTTTTTAACTTAAATAAACTATAACTCTTTTTCGTAAACGTATAATAAATTTCCGTTTTTACTAAACTCTTTTTTTATGAAAGTAAAACCTAATTTTTCGTGCAATTTTTGGCTTGCAACATTTTCTCCTCTTATTCCAGCTGTTACTTTCTTAAAACCTAAACTTTTGGCTATAGAATATGCTATTTGCAAACCTTTAGCACCGTAGCCTTTATTTCGGTAAATTTCAAAGATTTCCGGAGCAACGCTAACTACTTCACTACCATGACCACACATATTTATTACACCTATAGGAATCTCGCCATTTTTCAACAAAAAGAAACGAAAAAATTCTCCTCTGCACTTGCCGCCAATAGAATCTTTTACAAGTTGTTCTCTTTGGGTAGTAGTTAAATTTTTATATTCAGTTTTATCTAACCATTTTGCGTCTAAAAACGTAATGGGTACTAGTTTCAAATCGTTCATTATAATGTATTTTTATTTCTCTATTTACATTTTATATAACAAGCGAACATAGTTTCGCCGTCTTGATTTAGTCCTTTAGAAAGTATAACCTCATCTTCTTTTTGGGTGTAGATTTCAAGTTTACTACCTTGCATTACTTCTTTTTTAAAATCTATTTGAAACAAGTCGATTTGAAAATCTTTTTCGGGACTAATTGCATCCAACACGTAGTTTGCGTATTTAGTGTTGTTTACGTGATCGTTGGCATCGAGTTCGCAAAACCCAGGCGTTACCGTGTAAGGCGTTGCGTCAGCCTTAAAATCGGGAACTTTAGCAAGTCTTTCTTCAAAATTTATTTCGGGATAAAAGTTATCGGTAAATGGGTACAAATTTGGGTTAGAGACAAATTTGCGTTTTTCGCTGTCGATAACCACCCATTCCGAACTACCGACAATGAGTTTTTCGCCCGATTGGTTTTCTATACTATACTCTCTACGATAATACAATTTTTGCGGAGCAAGTGGCCAAGTTTTAACTGTTACTTTTTGGTAACTTTTGGGTTGAGAAATTATTTGTAATTTTATTTTTACAAGCACCCACAAATACGACCTTTTTAACATATCGTCAAAACCAACGCCAAGCGTTAGTGCATGTCTACCCGCTGCGTCTTGAAATAAATCAAGTATAGCCGACAACTTTATATTATTGTATTTATCAAAATCACTTGCCCTTAAATAGTATTCATCTTTCCAAAGTCTATTTTCCATCTTTTCCCTTATTAAAAACAAGCCAAACGATTGTTCGGCTTGTTTTATTATAATAATTAACTTTTAACAATTAGATTTTCTTTGCGTTTTTAAGTACGTATTGTTCTGCTTCAGTAGACCAAATACCGTTGTTTCTTTCGCAAATTTCAGCAAGGTCCTTAAAGAAGGGGTCGGTTTCGCCAAGTTTAGCAAAATCAGCAATAGCCGTCATGGGCATTGAAATTTGTGTGTAAGCAAGTTTCTTAGCACCTTTAATGTTAGGAAGATTTAACGTTGTTTCGATAACGCTATCTAGTCCACCAACGTGTGAAATCATAATTGAAGGATTGATTTTACCTTGACCTGCCATAGCAAGTGCTTCTTTTAGGTCGTTGGTGTTACCACCTGAAGTACCTGTTATTCTATGGAACATATAGTGAACGTCATAGAAATTGAACTTAGCACTAAATTGAGGGTTGGTAGGACCAGCAAAGAAGTTTAAGCAACCGCTTTCACCTAAAAGTGCGTCGCCTTGTTCTACTAAAGCTGCAACGGGTGCGTAAACGAAAACGTCGTCGTAACCGTTACCACCGTTAAGTTCTTTTAAGTATGCTACGGGGTCTTCTACAGAAGAAGTGTTAACGTAAACAAGTTTTACACCGTTTTTAGCAGCGTCTTCTACGGTTAAAAGCGAAGCTGCTCTATCAAGTCTTGCTTGGTCGATATCGGTAACTACCATAAGTGACGGTTTTCTATCACAGTGAATACCGTAGTCGATAGCACCTAAACCCATAGGACCAACACCTGCTAAAATAGCAACCGCACCACCCTTTTTAATACCCATTTCGTGAGTATGGTTTTCGTAAACTGAGTGATAGTTTTCGTGATAGCCTGCAATAATACAAGACATAGGTTCTGCTAAAGATGCTTTATAATATGCATCGCCGTCGTAAGGAATAAGACAATCAGCTTCAATAACGGCACTGGGAATAATAGCGTAGGTAGAATCGCCACCAACGTATTGGAACGAATATCCAGGTGCTTGTAAAGGACCGTATGCAGGTTGAATACCAAACTTACCACCTTCTTTGAATTTGCCAGCCCATTTAGCACCAACTTTTATGATATCACCACAAAATTCGTGTCCTATAATTATAGGATTGGTTGCAATATCGGTGGGAACACGTTTGTGGTCCTCGCCTTGAATTGCCGCTTTATAACTCGACATACAAATACTGTCTGAAACGATACGTACTAAGACTTCGTCTTCCTTAATTTCAGGTAAATCGAATTCCTCAAGTCTTAGGTCGTTTTTACCATACAATCTAACTGCTTTTGTTTTCATTAAAAGTTTCCTCCAAAATCTATTCTAATTTTATAATTATTTTACTGAACGACGATATTTTTCTGCTTCCCAGTTGTTAATAAACGAAACTTCTTTTTCACTCATTAAACTGAGAGAAAGTCCGTTATCTTTTACCGATTTTACAACGAAAGCATACGCCGAAAGCGTTTCTTCTAGAACGGTTGCTTGATTAATATCAGTGTGATAACAAATAAGTCCGTCTTCAACAGTTATTAACTCGGGCGAGTTAACTAAACAGTTGTTAAGATATACTAATTGGTCGGGATAGAGTGGATATTTGTTGAGCAGTTCTAAAGAAAATCCGTATTCTTTTATGAACTTTTTAACTATATCCGTATGTGAAATTATACCGTTTTCAGTTTCTTGTAAATCAATTTCGGTTAAAATTCCACCTAAATTAAAATATTTTTCAATGGTCAAATTTACGTCGGTATGAATATCTTTAACACGGTCTAAATTATCCGCCGTAACCACTAGCCCGTGATTTTTCATAAAGATAACTTCGGGGAACTTACCATAGCGAGCATTGTAATCGGCAATAGCCTTTTTCATGGTAAGCGTAAGTTCAAAACCGGGGTTTATATAAGGCAAGAAAACGTAACCGTAATCTTTGTCCTTAAAAAGATTTTTCGCAAGTTCTTCGCCTTGAATACTGCAAGCAAGAACGTTAGCGTATACCGAGTGAGTATGAATTACGAATTTTTTTAAGATTGAGTGAAACCCTACTTCTACGCTTGGACGAAGCACGGGAAGTCCTTCTATCTCTATAACTGAATTCTTAGAAATCTCTGCAGATTCTTTTTCGTGGTCAGCACCGTCGTTTGCGTCAACAGTGTCGTAGTACTCGTAAATTTTCTTTTGGTCAACGGCAACGAAAGCGTTGGTACTAGAAACGTCTTTAAGTTTATACCCAGACGCTTTTATTAGCATAACGGTTTTGTCATCGGTTTTACAAGAAGTATTTCCACCGCCACCTTGTGTGTAATCAACTCTTAACCCGGCATACTTAGATATATCAGTTAAATACTCTATAGTTTCTTTCATTATACACCTTATTATTTAAGATTAAACGCTTTATTAATAGCTTCAACTTCTTCTTCTGAAATCATTACTATATCGCCGATTTGTTTAGCTCTAATAATAGTGTTAGCAGTAAATTCGGCAACTTCTAGTCTATCAAAGGCATTGATAAGCGTAGAACCCGTACTGATAACGCAATCGTTTTCGACTAAAACTACGGGCGAAGAATCTGAAATCATAGAACTAATTTTTTCAGGTTCTAAAATGCTGGTACCGAACGGAACTCTGCCAATATCACGCATAGCGATATACGATTCGGGAATGGTTCTAGAATCAATCGGAGTTTTGGTAACGCCGAACGCCATAAGGTGAATCGGGTGAGCAACGGTGATAGCGTTAATTTCGGGATGATTTTTATAAATAAGGTCGTGAAGACCAACAGAACGGCTAGGCATTTTGCCGGCTTCTCTCCAGTTAAAATCGATTCTAACAAGGTCTTCGGGCTGAATATATTTTCTATCAACGTTATACGGCGTGATTAAGAAACTATCTTTACCTAATCTAACCGAGAAAGTACCTTGCGTGCTAGTGAACAAGTTTTGGTCGTACGCACGGTGTATAAGAGCACACATTTCCTTGCGTAGTTTACGTTCGTCTGAGCTATGCGATTGAGGAATAAATTCGCCGAGAGTCGTGAACCCTTTTTTACTGTTAAGAGCAACTTGTTCGTCGGTAAGTTCTTCAGGAGTCCCGAGAGCATGTGCCTTAATAGATAATTCAGCGGCGAAGTTAATAGTTTCGAATTTTTTGAAGGCTTCAAACAAACTGTCAGCACAAGCAATAACGCCGTGGTTTTCCATTATAACAACGTTATAACCTTTAGCGATTTCGTCTACTATGCCCTTAGCGAGTTCTTGACTACCAGGAACTTCGTAACGAGCAGTTCCTACCTTACCGCAAACTTGATGTGGCGTAGGAATAACGTTAATGCTAGGAATTTTTCTTATAAGGCTGTAACTAACCATTGCCGGCGGATGTGCGTGCAAAACTGCATGAACGTCGCTTCTGGTTTGATAAACGAGTTTGTGTATAGGAAGTTCTACAGACGGTTTGTGTTTACCGATAACCGTTCCGTCAGGCAAAACTTTACAAATATCGTCTGGGGTAAGCGAGCCTTTGTCTATACCAGAAGGGGTAATCCAAATATTGCCTTCGCTATCTAAAATAGAAAGGTTTCCACCCGAGGTGGTAGTAAGACCTTTTTGATAAACTCTGTTAATTAGTAAAACGATTTGTTCCGATGGATGCATTAAATCAAAAATCATATTAACCTCACGTTACATTTGTTGTCCGCCGGTAACATTGATTGCTTGACCGGTCATATAAGAAGATTGGTCTGACGCTAAGAAAACCATAGCGTTTGCAATATCTTCGTATTCGCAAGAACGTTTCATGGGAACTTGATTGATATATTTTTCACGAACAGCTTCTTCAGTAATACCTTGATTTTGTGCGTATTGTTTGAACAAACTGTTAACCCATAACGGAGAGTTAAGTAAGTTACCAGGGCAAATACAGTTAACTCTAACACCCGCTTCAGCGAATTCGAGAGCTAAACTTTGAGTTAAGCCAACGCCACCGAACTTACTAGAAGCATAAGCACCGTTTTTGAAGCTTCCTTTTCTGCCTGATTTACTGTTAATTTGAATAATGCTACCGTACTTTCTTTCAAGCATGTATGGAGCAAACGCCTTAACGGTGTTGAAATAGCCGTTTAGGTTGATGTTAGTAACTAAGGCGAACGCTTCGGGAGAAAGCGAGAAAATATCACCGCTTTTAACGATAGCAGCGTTGCTGATTAAAATGTCTACTTGACCCCATTTGTCAATAACGGTTTTAGCGGCTTGTTGAAGTTGTTCAAAATTAGTAACGTCAACAGCTAACGCAATAGCGTCTTTTAAGGAACTCGCAACTTTTTGAGCACCTTCATAGTTGATGTCGCAAACAGCAACTTTGCAACCTTCAGCGTCAAGTCTTTTTGCTAACGCTTCGCCAAGACCTTGACTAGCACCTGTAACTACTGCAACTTTGTTTTTCAAGTCAATTAAACTCATAATAAATCTCCTATTAATTTTTAACAGTATTTCTGCCTATTTCGGCAAACTTTTTAATTCTATCTTTAAGACACGGCGTAGAAGCAATGGAACTATTACTAAACATTCCAAACTCTATGCCTTTATTAGAAGATATACTCTCGTGACCAATAAGAGCCCACGTAGAATCTATCAAATGCGAAAATTCCGGTCTAGCTAAGGCCTCGCACGCAAATTTTTGCCTTGAAGAATTTATATCTTCACCACTGATTTCAAAGAAATCGTTCTCTCTACATAGCTTCATAATGCGTTCTAGTTGTGGCAAGGTGTTACGAGTCGGCATATACGCTATCGCTAAAAATCCCGCTTTTTTAAGTTCTACAACAAGCTCGTCTAAGAACGAATCTTCAAACTTAGCAGTCTTCTTGTCACCGGTAACCGAATTGCCAACGTCCCCTAAATACGCATACGCAGGAATTGCACCCATTTCTTTTGCAAATTTTATGAAATCTTCAGCAACGGGCATTTCTTCATCAGCGTCTACGTAGAAGAACTTCGTGTCAGACTTAAGTACACCTAAAAGGTCGTATAAAAGATGCGGATTTTCAGCATCTACTAAATACCCTTTTGCTTTATCAGAAACTTCAAGCCCTAGGTCGTTACCTAAAAACTCTACTAAACGATTGGTTTTACCAAACGCCTTTTCAAGCTTAACAGCAAGCGCATAAAGTAAATGCCTTTCGGTAATCGTTCCACCTTCGTGTGCTTGAGATAACGGATATACGTCTTTATTAAAATCAAGTGATAGTCCAAACTTTTGATACTTTTCAGTTATAAGAGAACACATCTTTTGGTCCCTTAAATATCTCTTTTCACGATAAAAAGATAAGTATTCGTTAAACGTTTTTAGGTTTTGAGTCGGAACACCGTGCGCCGCCATATAAATACAGTCGGCTTGGTCAGGGTGATTGATTTTGCCAAACCCTTTGTTAAATTTAGCCCTTACTTCAACACCACAAGTGCAACCTAACCCTAAAATTTCACAAGCTTTTTTAAACTCAATAGCCCCCGACAACGAATCGTGGTCCATTATTCCCGCCGAAGTTAACCCCGACTTGTACGCCATATATGCGGCTTTTGTCGGAGAATACGGCGAAAACGAATAAATAGTGTGAATATGATTGTTCGCATCGTTTTCACGACAAACGGGTTTTTCTTTTTCTAACTGCAAAAGTTCTTTTAACGCAGTTAAACGTTCATTTGCAGTCGACGCATTTAGTTTTTCTAATAATAGTTTTTCCATAAAAATAAGTTTACCATATAAAAATAAAAAATGCAACAAAATAGGTTAAATAAACCACACTAAAATTGCTAAACAACCACCACTTTAAAAAGCTCACCACCTACTTTAACAAGAACTCTTTTTAATAAAATTAAAAAAACACCAACCACTTGGTTAGTGTTTTCTTTTTGGTTGCACAAGCGCTAACTTAATTGAACTATTTTCTTACAAATGGTCAGTCGGCGTAATTTTGAGTTTGTAAACTATAAACACAAAAGGCGAGAACTTTCTCGCCTTTTAGCTTGTTAAAAATTAGATATGGGTTTCCCATATACTTAAGGGCAAAAGAGTGAAGTGTGGCACTTTTCTTTACCTGCTTCAATTTTACCCCATTTTGTGGCAGATTTTGGTATTTGATTAATAAATAAAATCACAAATATTTTTATTTATTTCAATTCTCAATCGATTTGTTTCATTGAAAATTTTATATAATTTCATATAAGTACAATATAATGCGCCTATTTTATTTTGAATATCTATTTTAGGCAAGATTATCTCCATTTCCTTAAATTTTGTTTTATTAAAAGTTCCATTGCCATCTTCTGCCGAAACAGCCTTAGAAATAACTGTAGAAAGGTACAGTTGTAAGAAAAATACATTTATTTCTTTTTTATACTTTTCCTTTATTTTAATCACATACGCATCATCATTTATAGCAAATTCCCCTGATATATATGACATTGCTCCCGCCTGTCCTTTTCTTGTAATCTTTATGCAATTATTAAAAATATTCCTTGCTTTATTCTTGTTTACATATTTACCAGTAAAATCTACAGCACCAGTGTAAACAGGAATCCTTTCTTCTAAATTATCAGAGTTATTATATAAAAACTCCTCTGTTAAAAAAGATGAACCTCCGCAGACATCCAATATTTCGTTTATAGGATGTTTCTTGCCTTCTAAATTAGATAATTGTAAATTATTTATTAGCTTTGTCTTTTCTTCTAGCTTTAATTCCAAACTTGAAAGAACCTCCCTAACTTTCATAAACTCAATTATCTTATTTTGTTTTTCAATCGAATCTATTTCAATATAGCTGTTTTCAAACTTTGTTGTATTTAATGCGGCATATCCACCTGCTTCACCACTAATTATACTTTTAGAAATGTGGAACAACTTAAATACAATATACCTAATATCTATATTCATTTTTCTTGCTTCTTCTGTCAACATGTAACAAGAAACATTGTTACCAACAGAAAACTTTCCATTATAATAACTAACATGCCCAGCATAA
>JAFVOW010000028.1 GCA_017505625.1 Clostridia bacterium
TATATATAACCATTACCGTTGCATCGGGAACGTCTACACCTACTTCTATTACGGTAGTTGATACAAGCACCATTATTTCTTTATTCTTAAACGCTTGCATAACGGCGTTCTTTTCGTCGTTTTTAAGTTTTCCGTGCAAAAGTCCTACGGATACTGACGGAAGTTTTGATTTAATTTCTTCGTAGAGTTCGGTTGCACTCATAACCGAACCCTCTTCATCTCCGTCGATTTTGGGACATACGAAATATGATTGGTAACCATTTTTTGCTTGGTTTTCTATAAAACCTAGCATACCATTATATTTTTCACTAGGAACTAAGTTAGTTTGAACAGGTAGCCTACTTTTGGGTTTGTCCGAAATAGTTGTAATATCTAAATCACCATAAAATATAAGCGATAACGTTCTAGGTATTGGCGTAGCACTCATAACTAACACGTCAGGTGTATTACCTTTGTTAAGCAAGGCACTTCTTTGAGCAACGCCGAAACGTTGTTGCTCATCACAAACGCAAAGTGCTAGATTTCTAAATTCCACGTCATCGGTAAGTAGTGCATGAGTACCTACTACGATATGACAAAGCCCTGAAGCAATTTCCGATTTTACTCTGCGTTTTTCTTTTGCTGGCAAAGAACCAATAAGTAGCGAAACGTTTAAGTTAGGAAATGCTTTTTTAAGTACGTTATAATTTTGAACGGCTAAAACTTCTGTCGGTGCAAGCATTACGGCCTGATAACCCGATTTTGTCGCCACGTGTATTGCACAAGTAGAAACTGCCGTTTTACCACTACCGACGTCGCCTTGCATAAGCCTATTCATTGTAGTTATTCCCGTCATGTCTTTGTAGATTTCTTGCACTGCCGATTTTTGACCGTCAGTAAATTCAAACGGGAAAGTATTTTTAATAAACGCATCAAGTTCTTCTTTTGAGCAATCGTATTTATTATACCTTACTTGTTCTCTACCCCCTTTAATATACTTAAAAGCCGAAATTAGAGCAAAATATTCTTCTACTGCAATTCTTTCAGACGCAGTTTTTAGGCTTTCAAACGAAGTGGGGTTATGAACTTCTCTATACGCTGAATATAAGTTTGCTAGATGGTATTTTATTTGTAAATCTATGGGAATTATACTTACCGGTTTTTCTATATTTACCGATAAACGTATACTATCCCTTACTACTTTTTGCGTTAGACTGCCTTTTATTTGATACTGCGGAACTATTCCTTGAAGTCTAAACACTTTATCACAAGATTCAAAAGTGGGATTTACTAAACTTGTTACGCCGTTTTCCATTCTTACACGTCCGTAAAACAAATATTCTTCTCCCACTTGTAGTTTTTGTGCTACGTAAGGCTGATTAAACCAAATAACTGAAAATAATAAACCTTCCTGTTCGCACGAAATTTTCACCATACCACCACGGCGATAATATCGTACTGACGGCATACTTAAAACCTTGCCCGTTGTAAGAACTACGTCGTTATGATATGCGTATTTTAAAGGTTGTTTCGAACGCATGTCAAGATATGCACGTGGGAAATGTTTTATTAAATCCAACGTGTTAAATATACCCATTTTATTAAGTTCTTGTTGGCGTTTTTCGTTTATGCCCTTAATTTTGGTTAATTCCATATCTTGCTCACAAAAAAGGGAAAGACTGTGCTTTCCCTTAAATTTTTTATTCTAATGCTACGTAATAATAGTAAACGGGCTGACCACCGTAGTGAACTTCTACGTCACAGTCGGGGAATCTTTCCCTTACCGATTCAGCAAGAGTTTCAGCTTCTTCTTCCTTAACATCTTTACCATAATAAAGAGTTATAATTTCTTCACCACTTCTAATTTTTTCAATTAAATCAAAAGTTACTTCACTGATGTCTTTGCCGATTGATAAGATTTTCTTATTATCAAGA
>JAFVOW010000029.1 GCA_017505625.1 Clostridia bacterium
ATATCTATCTATCTTCTTCTCATTTAATATTTCAAAACCACAATAATACAAACGTCCGAACACTTCTGTTTTGGAAAGTACTCTGCGTTTACCTTTGGTTATATCATAATATAAATCTACCAGTCTCGCCGAATTTAATTTTGGGGCGGTTTTGACACACTTAAAAAACCCCATTCGTGCGGCTTCTTGAGTATTTTATACTAAATAGGCTTAAAAGTCAAACGTTTTTGCATAAATTTTACATAATTAATCAAACTATTTTTAACGTTTAAATTCTAAGGAGATTTTATTATGCAAACTGAAAACATTAACCATAAAGCACTTAACGATACCTATAAAAACGCACATATTGCTCTTCAAAGTATATCAGACCTTTTACCTGACGTAAACGACGACGACTTAAAAGAAGAACTTAAAACCGAGTACGAAGGTTACGAAAATATAATGAGTGAACTAAACGCTTATATGGAAGAAAACGATATTGAAAGAAAAGATATCAACTTTTTCAAAAAAGCAATGCTATGGAGCAGTATCAAAATGAAGACTTTAATCGACGATAGCCGTAACCAAATCGCCGATATGATGATAAACGGTACGGTAATGGGCATAAACGAACTAACGGCTATGAAAAACGAAGGCAAAAATTTTGACCCTAAAGTTACCGAGTTTATTCAAAAACTTTTAACACTAGAAGAAAGTTACGAAAAACGCCTAAGAAAATTTTTATAAAACAAAGTAAAACGCCGTGTCAAAAGACAGGGCGTTTTATTTTTTTACTTAAAATATACGGTTACGTTATAACTATCTTTACCTAAAGGTAAGACGTTAGAATTTATTGTTTCTCCGTCTACTACGATTTTATTTTCCGTTGACCTTAGGTAAGTAATATTGTACACGGTGTTTCTAAACACACGTTTTACTTTTACAGTTTCAAAATGCGATGGGAAGCATGGTGCGATTTTTAGTCCTTTTAAGGTAGGTTGAACACCACACAAGTATTCGGTTATTCCACGATATAGCCAGCCCGCTGTACCCGTTATCCAAGAAGCCGGTGAATAGCCTGGTCTATACTCGTTTTCAGGTCCGAAGTACATATTGGTCACGGCATACGGTTCTACTACACAGTTGGGGTTGAGTTTATTATCGTATCTAATTTTAAGCATTGTATCGTAGGCATTGTCGCCACGACCGAGCAAGCAGTCGGCAACAATTTTAAATGCTACGCCGTGATTATAAACCGAGCCGTTTTCGTAACACCCTTTCTTAAAGTAACTCATACGGCCTATTCTATCGCTACCATTAACGTATGACGGTGTACATTGAACGTAACCAAAATCACATGAAAGACGGGTTTCTACTACGTCCATAAGTTTTTCTAGGTTTTCTTTTGTGTCTAAATCGGCAAGAACTGCCCACGTTTGAGGATTTAGGAAAATTTTAGCCGTTGGGTTTTCGTCAGAGCCTATTTTTTCGCCGTAGTCGTTAATGCCATATAAGTAATGGTCGGTATCATAACCGTTTTTCTTAATGCTATCTATAAGTTCTTGTTTTTTATCACTGTAATACTCGATTAAATCAGATTTACCGTACACGGACAAAATTTGTTCAAATTCGTTAAGTGCTTTTACCGTTGCTATTGAAAGCCAAACGCTTTCTCCTTTACCGAGTTTACCTACGGCGTTTAAGCTATCGTTCCAGTCTCCACCGTAGAAAAGTACTAGTCCCCTTTCGCCACGTGCTGAAAGTAAATAGTCCATAGCACGTTTTACGTGTTCAAACACCGTCGTTTGATAGTCGGTACCGTCGTAGGGTGCATAGGCAAACGAGTTGTCGTCGTACACAGATTTCTCTCTACTTGTTCCCGATAGATAGGGTATTTGTTCGTCTAAAATGCTTATATCGTCGGTTTCAGAAATATACGATATTATTGCCGACGGAATCCAAACTGCACCGTCGTTATACGGGTACAAGAAATTAGGTTCGAACATTCTTATAGGGTTACCGTCTTCGTATTGGTGTTTTAGTGCGTGTAAAATTCTCGTTCTTGCAAGACTTGTATCAAACGAGCAAAAAGCCGTGATATCTTGCATAACGTCTCTAAACCCTTTTCCACCGCCACGTCCCCACGTTTTGCCGTAGGCTAGTTGACGTTTAAGCCAAACGTTGGATTGTTCGTTTAGTACACTATCTGGGGTTTCTAAATAAAACACGTCGTGATATTTAGCGTTTTCGGTTTTTTGGTAGTCGAGTTCGGTATAAAAGTTTTTAGACGTACAAAGTTTAGAAAACGTTTTAATTTCTTCTTGAGTTTCTGAAACGCCACAAGTAATAGCCGTTTCCCACGTCTCGCCTATTTCTAGCGAAAGTCTATACTGAAACGCACCGACGTAACCGTCGTTAAAGTTTATTCCTTTAGAATAGAGTTTATCTTCTTTTAGTCCAGCGGGGTTATCGTATCCGTTATAAACGCCCTTAAAACTTGCACGGTTTACGTCAAACCCGTAAACGTCTTTTTCAGTTGCTAAATAGCAAAACTTGCAAGGAAGATTGCAGTCGTACGCTTTGTGTGTATATATAATGGCTTTAGAGTTTTTATCGTAGTCGGCTTCACCGTAGGCGTAGTGCCAAGTAAGGTTGGCGTTTGGCTCGGTCATAAAATACACGTCTACGTTTTTTTGCGTTTTATCTACGTTAGTTACTTTTACGTGATATGACGTTGCCCTTAAATCTTTGGGTACTATTATAGTAAATTCAGTGCGTATACCTTTATACTCGCTTATAATTCGTTGATAGCCAAGTCCCACGTGGCACTCGAACACGTCGAACTTTTCACGGTTATAGTTTTTGTTAGCCGAATAGTACTCGCCCGTTTCTAAATCTTTTATATAAAGGTTTCTTTCGCCCGTTTCTATAACTCTGCGAGTACTATTTATAAACGTAGCGTTTTCGCCGTTACCGAACTGGTCCACACTGCCGTAAGTCGTTTCCGACCATAAATAGTTTAGCCAAGGTCTTTCGGGGTACATGTTAGTTATAACGTATTCTTTGTTTTTGCTATCAAAATAACCTTTTCCCATAAATTTTTCTCTTTTTAGTTTAGTCGTTTTCTTCGGTTAACGAAGAAGAAAATTGTGTTTCAAACGGTAATTTGATATGAATTTTTTCTTTTAGTCTAATATCACTACTAGACGCACCTACTAAAATTTCAAACCAACCGTTTTCCACGTGCCAATCTTTCTTACAAGGCCTCATGG
>JAFVOW010000030.1 GCA_017505625.1 Clostridia bacterium
ACGGGTAGTTCTTCTTTAGCACCGGTAGAAGAAGCAACGGGTATAGAGTTTAAAACGCTTTCTTTAGAAGATAGAAAAGAACTTTCGTTAGTAGACGCTATTTCTAAAGTAGAAAAAACGTCGGTTGCGATAGGTACGGATTATGGTTCTGGTTCAGGCGTAATTATAGACGTCGTTGATAAAGATGAAAACGACGTGTATATTATAACTTGTCATCACGTTATTTCGAGTGGTGGAGATATAGTAGTTTATCTTCCCGACGAAGACTGTATGTATGAAAACGAAGATTACACTTTCGAAGGCTATATAGGTAACTCTATTTATAATAAAGCAGTAACGCTTGTGGGTGGAGACAACGTTTCGGATATTGCAGTTATAAAAATAGACTTAGATAAACCTGCCGTTTCTGGCAATAAACTTTCTAGCGAAAAAGTTTCGCGTGCCGTTGTGCCCGATTCTTCTTATAAGGTTAGAAAAGGCGAAAGCATTTTTGCAATAGGTAACCCATCTGGTAAACTTCCAGGTAGCGTTGCTACGGGAATAGTTAGTTTTTTAGAAAGAGACGTTTTAGTTGGAGAAGTAGGCAATATGACGCTTATGCAAATAGGTGTTTCAACTAACCCAGGTAACTCTGGCGGAGGGCTTTATAACCTTTACGGCGAATTAATAGGCATTACTAATGCTGGAAACACTGATTATGCCGAAACTAACTTTGCAATACCTTGTGAATTAGAAAACGGAAACGGATTTATTAATATTGCAAAACATTTAATAAAATCGCAAACTGCCACTAATTACGGCAAAGTTCCAAACAGGTGGAGCATAGGTATAAGCGTTAGCACGTCGCAACAACAAATTGGCTTATCTATAGTAGAATATTTATACGTATCTAAAGTAGAAGTGGGTGGAAACGCTTATGGCAAACTTTACGTTAACGACGTTATAAATAGTATTTCTTGGGACCACGACGGAACTAAAAAATACGATATAAAAGCAGACGGGGTTAATTTCACTTCGGCTCAATCGGCATTTGCGTTTTACGTGGCTTTAATGAGAACGGAAATAGGCAAGGGCGGATGTTTTTATCTAAACGTTACTAGAAGTGGTTATCAAAATACTTTAGACGTAAAAATAGATATAACTAATGCAAACTTTATTTTTTGTGATACCGGTTATTAATATATTAACGATACCTATTAGAAAATATAAACGAATAATAAATTACTAACGTATAAAAAAAGACCTTTGATTTCCAAAGGTCTTTTTTTAATAATCTATACTATTATTTGCATTCGTCTGCTTTGCCAGCGCAACCTAAAACGTTTATAAGTTTGTGTCTTACGATTTCTTTAATGTTTGCTCTAGCAGGTTTTAAGTATTCTCTTGGGTCGAATTTATCGGGTTTTTCGTTAAAGAATTTTCTAATAGTACCGGTCATAGCAAGTCTTAAGTCAGAGTCGATGTTAATTTTGCAAACAGAGAGTTTAGCTGCTTCTCTTAGTTGTTCTTCGGGAACACCTATAGCGTCTGGCATAGCGCCACCGTTTTCGTTTACCATTTTAACGTATTCTTGTGGAACAGAAGAAGAACCGTGAAGAACGATTGGGAAATCGCCAAGTTCTTTAGCAACTGCTTTTAAGATATCGAAACGAAGTGCTGGAGGTACTAAAATACCTTGTTCGTTTCTGGTGCATTGTTCAGGTTTGAATTTGTATGCACCGTGAGAAGTACCGATAGCGATTGCTAAACTATCAACGCCAGTTCTTCTAACGAATTCAACAACTTCTTCGGGTTTGGTGTAACTTTCTGCGCCGTGTTCTACTTTAACGTCGTCTTCGATACCAGCAAGAGTACCAAGTTCGCCTTCTACGGTAATATATCTACCACGAGCAGCAACGTCGTGAGCGTAGTCTACTACTTTTTTAGTAAGAGCAACGTTTTCTTCGAAAGGAAGATGAGAACCATCTATCATAACTGAAGTAAAGCCACCGTCGATAACCGCTTTACAGGTTTCGAAATCGGGACCGTGGTCTAAGTGAAGAACGATTGGAATGTTAGGACATTCTAAAACCGCAGCTTCTACGAGTTTTACTAGATAGGTGTGGTTAGCGTACGCTCTTGCGCCTTTACTAACTTGAAGAATAACGGGAGCGTTTTCTTCTTTGCACGCTTCGGTAATGCCTTGAACGATTTCCATGTTGTTTACGTTAAAAGCGCCGATAGCATAGCCGTTTTTGTAAGCCATTTCGAACATTTTTTTCGAGTTAACTAATGCCATGTTTTTTGCCTCCAAACAATATATAATTTTTATTTTTACAAAATTTTATAAAATTTTAACGGAATTTTAAGCCGTTTCCTTAAATTCCTTTAATATGATACCATTTTTATCAAAATATTGCAAATAATTTTTAAAATTAATCGAAAATACTTTATAAAATTTATTTTAAGT
>JAFVOW010000031.1 GCA_017505625.1 Clostridia bacterium
CTACCAACGTTCCGAACTTGTTCGTTGCAGGCGAGGCAGTAGGGGGTATCCACGGCAGAAACAGGCTTATGGGAAACTCTCTTCTTGATATTATCGTTTTCGGTAGAAATGCTGGTAAGAGCGTTGGTAAAATCTATAAAGACGTTGAAGTTAAGGAACTTACCTTAGACCACGTTAAAGCGTTCGATAAAGAACTCAAAGACGCAGGTATCAAAGCAACTAAACTTTCACCGCAATTATTACCTAACTACACTAAGCAACAAAACATTTAATTTATTGCAGTATAGTTAAAACTAAAAACAATACCCGACGGCAAAGTTTGACGTCGGGTAACAAACTGTTTAGCAAGTGTATACTTGTATATGTTGTAAATAAGGTATTGACGAAAAATTTGGAGAAAAAAATAATGGAAAATCAAAAAAAGAAAAGCCTTAAGTGGCTTTGGATTGCCATTGCAATCGTTGTAGTAGCAGGCATTGGCGTTTGGTGTGGATATAATGCAAGCATTTCTGATAAGGGTGTTGCTAAAGTATTCGGTTTATCTACTCTTTTAACAAGCATTTTTGTAGTAGTTGCTCTTGGTTATTTGCTTGGCAGAATTACCATTAAAGGTGTTAACCTTGGTACGGCTGGCGTGTTCTTAGTGGCAATTCTATTCGGTTATCTTTGCACTTTAATACCCGAAGATTTACCTATCTTAGGTGCATTTCATTTGCAAGGCGAAATTAAAGACGAAACAGGAAAAGTTATACAAGCGGCTTCGGTAAACGTTAAGTATTTCAAAAGCGTAATTCAAAACATTGGTTTAGTTATGTTTGTTGGCTCAGTAGGATTTATTGCAGGCCCAAGATTTTTTAGAGATTTGGCTAAAAACTTTAAGACCTATATCGTAATGGGTGTTTCAATTATTTTAATTGGAACTGCCGTTACCGTAATGTTCGTTCTTGTATCTCCCTATGGCTCAGATTTCTGGTCGGGCATTTTATCTGGCTCGCTTACAACAACCCCCGGTTACTCTGCTGCACAAGAAGCAATGGTTGAAAAATTCGGCGTTGGTGCTGATACTTTAGTTACTCTCGGCCATGCAATCGCATATCCCTTCGGTGTTATCGGTGTTGTATTGTTTGTTCAACTTCTTCCTAGATTTCTTAAGGCTGATATGAACTACGAAAGAAGTTTATTAAAACCCGAAGTTTTAGAAGCAAGAGAAGAAAAAGTTGAAAAGAAACTCTTTAAGTGCGACGATTTTGGTTTTACTGCTCTCGCTATTGCAGTAGTTGCAGGATTAATTCTTGGTGGTATCAAAATTCCCCTTTTCGGTGGCGTTAACTTCTCTCTCGGAACTACCGGCGGGGTGCTTATTATGTGCTTGATATTCGGACACTTTGGCAGAATAGGTAAACTCTCAATGGAAATTCCTACTGCAACCGTTAAAACGTTAAAAGAATTAGGTCTTATGTTGTTCCTAATTGGCGCAGGTGTAGACGGTGGCGTAAGCCTTGTTTCGGCAATCGGTGGCGACGCTGGTATCATAGTTTGGGGCTTATTAGGTGGTGTAGTTATAACCCTTATTCCTATGTTAGTAGGATTCTTCCTTGGTAAATACTTGTTAAAACTTCCGTTACTTGCAAACCTTGGTTCAATCACAGGTGGTATGACTTCAACTCCTGCTCTTGGCACGCTTATTAGCACTGCCGAAACCGATGACGTTGCAGGCGCATACGCATCAACCTATCCTATCGCATTAGTATTAATAGTAATTGCTTGTAACTTACTAATTAATTTAATGATGTAGTAAATAATTTAACTTTATAATAAAAGCACACTACATTTCACTTTTAGTAAAGAGTAGTGTGCTATTTATATTATGGTATAAAATTCCATGTCTATTAGAGTCTGCATAGCAAGTAATTTTAAATAAATTCGTACAAAAACTATTTAAATTTTTTATTATTATGTTATACTATTAAAGTAAACGTGGTAAAAAATGAAAGGCGTATTAATAGTAAACGGGTTTTTAAACAGCGACAAATACTACGATATATATAATTTGTTAGTAAAAGCGTTCAAAACCCGTAACGTACAACTTGATATTGTTAAGTCTAGCGAAATTAGTGGTAAAGAAGATTTTTCTTTTACCCCTGATTTTGTTATGTTTTGGGATAAAGACTATTATCTTGCAGATAAACTAGAACGAGAAGGCTTAAAACTTTTCAACTCGGCAAGTGCTATGATTTTATGCGACAATAAAATTTTAACCTACCGTGAGTTAGAAAAGCACGGCGTACTGTACCCAAAAACTATCGTAGCACCTAAAACTTTTGAAAACGTAGGATATACCGATTTAACTTTTGTAGAAAAAGCAGTAGAAAGACTAGGACTACCTATTGTTATAAAAGAAGCCTACGGCTCGTTTGGGGCTCAGGTTTATCTTGCTGAAACCATAGAAAAGGCAAAAGAAATAGCAAAAAAACTTGCACCGAAAGAGTTTATGTTTCAACAATTTATAAGTACAAGTCGTGGTAAAGACTTAAGAATAAACGTTGTTGGCGATAAGGTAAAGGCTACCGTTTATAGATATAACGATAACGATTTTCGTTCAAATATAACGCTCGGTGGAAACAAACAACCGTACTCACCCAATGATGCCCAAAAACAAATAGCAATAAATGCAGTAAAAGCATTAGGTTTAGACTTTGCTGGCGTAGACGTTATGTTTGGCGAAAACGACACGCCCATAGTATGCGAAGTTAATTCAAATCCCCATTTTAAATCTACTTTAGAGTGTACGGGAATAGACCTTGCAGAGTTAATCGCCGAATACGTGATAGAAAAATTATGTTAAAAGGATACCTTGTTTACGACCACGAAAACGCCGAAAAGAACACGTGGTTTATAGAAACTTTTATTAAAACGGCAAAGGACTTTAATTTAGACGTAGAACTTGTTTACACCGAAAGCGTTCAAGAAAAACCTTTGCCAGACTTTGCTGTTGTTCGTGCAATTTCTCCAACCACTAACGAGTATTATGAAGAAAAAAGGGTAAAAGTTTTTAATAATCATTTAACTAATCTTATTGCAAACGATAAATATAGAACTTATAAGTTAGCAAAAATTCTTAAAATTCCCGTAATGAACACGGTAACGGCTAACGAAGGCGCAGAGTATCCTTTTATAATGAAAAGCGTAGACGGACACGGCGGGAGTGGGGTATTTATGGTAACCGACGAAAAAAGTTACCAACACGCAAAGCAACAACTAAAAGAAAAAACTTATATAAAACAAGCCGTTTGCAGTGCTTTAGGCAAAGATTTAAGAGTGTACGTATTGGGTAAAAAAATTTTAGCAGGGGTTTTGCGCTCAAGTGAAAAGGATTTTAGAAGCAATTTTTCTCTAGGCGGAAAAGCAACGCCTTATAAAGTACCGAAACCTTGCAAAAGAGTTATAAAAAAACTGTATAAGGAACTAAAATTTGATTTTGTAGGTATTGACTTTATTTTTAATAACGGCAAGCCGATACTAAACGAAATCGAAGACCCCGTAGGATGTAGAATGCTTTATTCTTTTGGGGGAATAGACCCGATAAAAGAATACATAAAAAGAATAGAGAGGAAATTAAAAAAGGACGCTTAATGCGTCCTTTAGTTTTTATAAAAAAATTATATCTTAACTTTGACTACGATTTTCTTAACGTTTTCTTGGGTTTTATAGGTTAGACCGGGTTTATGAATATCGTGCGGGAAAAGTATAGCAAAATCACCGCCTTCTAGCACTAACGAACAAGCGTTTTCGCCGTCAAAATAAAACTCTACGTCTTTAATGTCGTTGTACTCTGATTTTATCGATGATGAAGAAATATCTTCTACCAAAATTTTCTCAGTACCACTAATTACGAACTGAATATCTATATAATTTCTATGACCTTCGTTTTTAGCCGTTTCCATATCTTTAGAAAGATATTCTTGTACCGAAGCGTAAAGGTCAGTGCCGTCAATTTCATATTTGCCGACGGGCAAGTTTTCGGCTACTGCTTTTTTAATAAAGTCAAAAGCCTTTTCAAAGTTTTTGTGTAAGCCGTAGTATAAACTGCAATTTTTAACGTTATCAAATATCATAATAAATCTCCTTTTTTTTAGTATACCAAAAAAAATTATGGATTTCAATAGAAAAACAAAAACGTCTTGCTATATTTTTTCTTATATGATAAAATTAAAAAGTATATGAAAAAAGCAGTAATTAGTTTGTCCATTGACGATGCAAGAACAAACGTAAAAAACTTAATATACGAAAAACTATTGCCCTTAAAAATTCCCGCAACCTTAAACGTCATTACGGGTTTTATTGACAAAACCAAAGAAAATAAAGGGTATCCGTGCATAACTAAAGAAGAACTTCTTAACATATATAATACGGGAATAATAGAAATTGCCAATCATTCTGACGGACACACTAACGATTTAGAAGATATTAAGCTCGGGCACGACAAATTATGCGAGTGGCTAAATTTAGACAAAAAGACTAAACTAGGTTTTGCTTCCTCAGGGTCTAACCTAAAAATTGATAAGGCAAACCTAATGAAAAAGCAACTTCAAGAACTAGGCGTTTTGTACGTAAGAACAGAAGATTCTCTTAAAATAGCCAAGCCCGAAGAATTGAGAAAGAAGTATCTTTTAGGCGACGAAAATGCTTATATAAAACTACAAAAACACGCATTTAAGGAAATAGACGACTTTGCGTTTTCGAGTTTAGTGTTATACAAAGGCGTAAACGATTTAAGAGAACTAAAACTTTTAACCGACTACGCAGTAAAAACGGGCAAAAATCTTACTATAATGATTCATAACCTTTCAAAACAAGGGGAAGAAATTTATAACGATGCGTGGACGTTTGATTTCGACGTATTTAGCGAATACTTATATTATATTGACAATTTAAGAAACCGAAACGAGATAGAAATTTTAACTGTAGCCGATTCTCTAAAAAAGGGTAACAGGGTTTAATTTCATTGACATAAATTTATGAAATTATTATAATTATAATACAAAAAAAGAAAATCAAAAAGTAAAAGGAGTAGTATGACACCACATAGCCAACCAGTAAAAGATGTATTGTTACAACTGAACACTGATGAAGTTAAAGGTCTCACTTCAGCACAAGTTGCGGAAAATACTCAAAAGTACGGTCCTAACAAGCTTGATGAGAAGAAGAAAAAGGGTGTAGTTGCACGTTTTTTAGAACAGTTTAAGGACGTGATGATTATAATTCTTTTAATTGCAGCGGCAATATCGCTTGGCGTTGCTATTTACGACGGTTTAACTCACGGGTTTGACCTTGTCGAAATGATAGAACCGTTCTTGATTTTGGCGATAGTTCTAATTAACGCAATAATGGGCGTCGTTCAAGAAAGTAAAGCGGAAAAGGCGTTAGACGCACTTAAAAACATGTCCGCCCCCCACGCTAGAGTTATTCGAGACGGTGTAGAAAAGATAGTTATGTCATCGGAACTTGTTCCTGGTGATATTATTAAACTTGAAGCAGGCGACTTTGTTCCCGCAGACGCAAGACTAATTAGAAGCGTAAACTTAAAATCAGAAGAATCGGCGCTAACCGGAGAATCTGTTCCGTCTGAAAAGTTCGCCGACGCTGAAGTAAAAGAAAAAGCGCCTATCGGCGATAGAACGAACATGGTTTTCTCGGGTTGTTCTATTACCTATGGTACGGCTATTGCAGTAGTTACGGCTACGGGTATGCAAACGGAAATGGGTAAAATTGCAGGTATACTTGCTAACGAAGAAGAATCTAAAACCCCGTTACAAGAAAAACTTGCAAAACTCGGCAGTATGCTAGGAATACTAGTACTAGGAATATGCTTCGTAATGTTTTTAGTACAAATTATAAGAGACGGATTTGATTTTACCAACATAATTAATTCGTTTATGTCTGCAATATCATTAGCAGTTTCGGCGATACCTGAAGGGCTTCCCGCAGTTGTTACCATAGTGTTATCTATCGGCGTTCAGCGCATGGTAAAAAGAAACGCTATTATAAGAAGACTTCCCGCAGTTGAAACGCTAGGCAGTGCATCGGTAATTTGTTCAGATAAAACGGGAACTCTTACCCAAAACAGAATGACGTTAGTAAAAACTTACGTGGACGGCGGAGAAATTCTTGATTTCAACGGAACGGCTACCGAAGAAACTTTCAAGATGTTATGTTACGGCAGTCTTTGTTCAGACGGCAAGGTGGTGTTTGAGGACGGAACGGAAAAACACATCGGCGACCCGACTGAAACTGCAATCGTTCTCGCTGCACATAAAGCTGGAGGAATTCAAGACGAGCTAAACGCACAAAGTCCGAGAGTAGGAGAACTTCCTTTCGACTCGGATAGAAAACTTATGACAACTATAAACGTCGTAAACGGCAAACCCATAGCAATCGTAAAAGGAGCGTTCGACGTAATAGCAAATAGAACGGTTAAAGGCGACGTTAAAAAAGCAAAAGTTGCTTGCGACGAAATGAGTTCTAGCGCACTACGTGTTTTAGCAATAGCGTATAAAGAATTAGACGAGATACCCAAAAATCCTACGTTTGAAGAACTAGAAAACGGTCTTACCTTCTTAGGCCTAGTAGGTATGATAGACCCACCGAGACCAGAGTGTAAAGAAGCCGTTGCCGTTTGTCGCAAAGCGGGAATAAAACCCGTAATGATAACGGGCGACCATATAATAACTGCTACGGCAATAGCAAAAGAACTAGGAATTTTTGTTGACGGCGACAGGGCGATAACGGGTGCTGAACTCGACGAAATGAGCGACGAAGAACTCGATAGAGAAGTAAGAAACATTTCAGTTTACGCACGTGTATCTCCCGAAAACAAAATAAGAATAGTAAAAGCATGGCAAAAGAAAGGTGAAGTTGTTTCAATGACCGGCGACGGTGTAAACGACGCACCCGCACTAAAAGCAGCCGATATCGGATGTGCTATGGGCATAACGGGTACTGACGTTGCTAAAGGTGCTGCGGATATGACGCTTACCGACGACAACTTTGCTACTATCGTAGAAGCAGTTAAAGAAGGTAGGGGTATATTTGAAAACATTAGAAAGGTTGTAGGCTTCTTGCTTTCAACCAACCTAGCCGAAGTTTTAGTAGTATTTATTTCAACGGTAATTTTAGGTTCTATTGCAGGACTAGGAAATCCGTTTGTTCCGATACAACTTCTTTGGATAAACCTTGTAACCGACTCGTTGCCAGCCATAGCGCTCGGTATGGAAGCAGTAGAAAGCGATATAATGCACCGTAAACCTAAACCCAAAAACAAAAGTCTATTCGCAAACGGCGTAGGTATAAAAATAGGTATTAACGGCGTAATTTTAACACTCACAACGTTAGCGGGCTATATTCTAGCAGCAGTTTTAATGAAAGACCCCTCAGGCGCATTAAATCACGAAGCAGGCAGTACTATGGCGTTTATGGTTCTCGCAATGAGCCAATTAGTTCAAGCACTCAATATGCGTTCATCACACTCGCTATTTAAGGTAGGATTCTTTACAAACAAAACAATGAATCTCTCACTTTTAGTATGTACTGCATTAACAGCATTCGTTCTATTCGTTCCGGGCGTAGTAAACGTATTCGGTATGATAATGCTTGACTGGTGGTTATATTTAGTAGGTATTGCACTTTGCTTAGTTCCCATTGTAGTAATGGAAATTTCAAAAGCAATAGGCTTTGTTAAAGCATCACACAAAAACTAATATAATAGAAAAATAAAAAAGACTGTACGAGTTACAGTCTTTTTTTGTGTGTTAGAAATCAAAAACTGCTATTCTTCGACAAAATTTTACGTTATTTTTATCAAATTTGTACAAAAAGAACGAAATTTCAGTTTTTTCATTGTAGTTTTATTTTAATTGTGTTATAATAACCGTGCAACACAATTTTATATTACCACACAAAGGGCATACTACGTTAAAAACGTATGCTCTTAATAACTATTCCTTTGTGTTGGTTAAATTGTGTTGCAACAATAAGAGATGCGTTTTTGGTGCGTCTCTTACGAGGCGCACATTTTTATTTTAAGGGAGAAAATATATGATACAATTTACTGTAAAAGAACTCAGTGAAAAAACTCTTTATCAATTACGTGAAATTGGTACTAAGATTGGGGTAAGAGCGCCAACGGGTAAAAGTAAGCATGATTTAATTTTAAGTATTATGGACGTTACGTCGGGTAGAGTTCAACCGTGCAGAAGTAGGGCAGGACGACCACGCAAAAACTTTACTGAAACAGAAATAGATTATAAATCAAAACAAGAAGTTCAAGAAATACTGCAAAATCAACGAACGGAAAGACAAGTTTATGAAAAAGTAGTAGACCTTTTAGTAGAAAAATTAAGAAATTTTCTTTTATTGCAGTTCGACAAAATTTAATATAAAGCTAGCAAACAAAGTGCCGAAAAAAATAAAATTTCGGCACTTTGTTTAATTTTAAAGAATAAAATATTAAAGTAAGCGTTGACAAACATAATACAAAGTATTATAATAAGTTATAACTAGCATTGTCTAAAAAATTAAATTAGAGCAATGCAAAAAAATTTATAAAGGAGAATAGAGATATGTCGACAACAAGAAAAGTTTCCAGAACAGTTACATCAATCATAGTTGCCGTTTTAATGTTGGCACTAGCTGGTGTTATAACTTACGTTTCGCTAAACTTATTCAAAAGTAACGACAGTATTTTTGTGAGTGACTCAGATACATACACTTTGACACAAGAATACGTTCTTTCTA
>JAFVOW010000032.1 GCA_017505625.1 Clostridia bacterium
CGCCAACGATTTCCATACGTTTTAGATATAAACTTACTAATTGGTCGTCTATCTCGTTAATTTGTTCTCTTAAATTTTCTAAATTTTCCATTTTTATATCCTCATAAAATTTCGTCAAGTATTGCTAATGCTACGGCACTTTCTACACAAGGCACTGCTCTTGGCAGTATACACGCATCGTGTCTGCCTTTAATTTCTATCGTGGTGTTTTCATTTAGTTTCAAATCTACCGTGCGTTGTGGTTTTGAAATGGACGGTGTAGGTCTAAACGCTACCGAAAGCGTTATGTTCTCGCCGTTAGAAATTCCACCGTTTATACCACCCGAACTGTTTTTAACTAGTTTTATTTTTCCGTCTTTTATCTCTATTGGGTCGTTAGCGATGCTTCCACGCTTTTTAGTAAGTTCAAAACCGTCGCCAAACTCTACTCCTTTTACTGCGGGAATTGAATATACTAAATTTGCAATTCTACCTTCAAGCCCTTCAAACAAGTTGTCACCGACAGCAGGTTTCATACCAAAGACTATACACTCAATAACGCCACCTACTGAATCTTTATCTTCCTTAGCGTCTTGAATTTCTTGAATCATTTGGTCTTTATTTAAAAGCGTTGGAAATTCTCCGCTTAAAATTAGGTTTTCTATTTCGGTGATATCTATATTATCGGTTTTATACGATTTACCCGTTACGTCTTTTATGCTTCTTATATATGCGTATACCTTTATACCTAAACTTTCTAAATACTGTTTAGCAATTCCACCTGCTATACAAAGCGGGGCGGTTAAACGTCCCGAAAATCTACCACCACCGGTAAATTCAGTAACGTTATCCTTTAAATACCACGCATAATCAGCGTGAGAAGGTCTAGGCTTACCGATTAAATTATTATAATCACCCGATTTAGTGTTAATGTTTTTGATTACTGCGGTAAATTCGCCGTTTATTTCATTGTTTTCTACGTTAGTAAAAATCGGCTGGTCAGGTTCTATTCTCGACGTAGAATATACTCCGATTTTTGCCTTTCTTCGTTGCAAAAAATTTGCTAGTTGCTCTTGGTCGATTTTAAGTTTCGGAAACCCCTTAACTTTAACGCCGATATTTTCAGAATGTGATTCGCCGAAAATTTCTACGTTTATTTTTCTTCCGTTATATATTGACATTAACGTCGCCCCCTAACTTCTTTACGTCGTTAAAAAATTCTACGTACGACTTATTAGCGTACTCTATTTCACTTACCGTGCTTTGACCTTTTGTTCCTAAAGATAAAACCGTTGCACTCATTACCGTCCTATGGTCTTTTCCTCCTGAAAAATTAGACGGTTTAGGTTCTCCACCGTAAACGTATAAGTTTTTATCTTTATATTCGCATTTTATTTGCGATTTGTTTAATTGGTCTATAATTGCATTAATTCTATCGCTTTCTTTAAGTTTTAGGCGTTCTACGTTTCTAAGAATTGTCGTTCCTTTTGCAAACGCACCGACTACTGCCATTATTTGCACTAAGTCGGGAATATTTTCGCAATCTATATCAACTGCGTTAAGCGTTTTTCGCTTAACAGTCACCTCATCGCCCGTTACCGTAACGCATGCACCGAATTTTTTTAGAACGTTAATAATTTCACTATCGCCTTGTTTAGAGTTTATATTTAAGCCTTTAACCGTAACGTTTCCATTAATTGCTCCAGAACACAGTGTAAACGCTGAACCCGAGTAGTCGCCTTCAACGATAACGGTATCGGTTACCTTATATTTTTGGTTACCTTTAACGTAATATCCATAGTCGGTTTTCTCTATTTGAACGCCAAATATTTTCAAAACGTCTAAGGTTATATCTAAATAACCAAGACTCACGGGAACACCTTCAAAAATAATTTTGCTATCGCCGTCAAGCATTGGCAGTGCTAACATTAGACCCGTTACGTACTGCGAACTTACTGACGCTGAAATTTTATAGTCACCACTAGTTAGTTTACCGTTTACCGTGTAGCCGTCTATTTTAGCACCGTTAGAGTTTAAGGTTTTAACAAGTTCGCCTATAGGTCTACTTAAAAGTTTGCCTTTACCGATAAAAGTTGCGTTTATTCCTAGTGCCGACACCACGGGAAACAAAAACCTTAAAGTTGAACCACTCTCATTACAATCGACTGTAGCGGTAAGTGGTAATTCTTTACGCATTATCGTAGCGTTTACACCATCGAAAAAAACTTCAGCACCAATAGATTTTAACGCACCGAGAGTTGCCAAAACGTCGTTTGAATTTCCTACGTTTAAAACTTTTACTTTTTCGCCCGATAAATACGCCGAAATAAGTATTCTATGTGCGTATGATTTTGATGGTGGAGCATCAATTTTGCCTATTAAGTTTGTACCGTTTATTGTTGCTTGCATTATTCAATACACTCTTTTATTTGTTGATGTGTTAAGCTTACTATTTTAGGATTACCTACGTCTTTAAGTAACACAAATTTAACTGCCTTACCGTCGCCTTTTTTATCAAAACATACTTTATTCATTATTTGTTCTGCTGAATATTCACAACTAGTGTCGTGGTTATAACAGTTTATAATTTTGTTTATTTGGTCAATTTGAGATTGAGTTAGATTAAACACTTTTTGAGATATTTTTAAAGTGTAAATTAAACCTTTAACTACACACTCTCCGTGGGATATTTGGTACTTTGAAAGACTTTCAATGGCGTGTCCAACGGTGTGGCCTAAATTTAATAACGCCCTTAAACTGCTTTCTTTTTCGTCTTTACTAACTATATCTCTTTTTATTTTTAAACACTCGTATATAAGTTTTTCGGAAATGCCGTTTTTAACTAAGTCTAAAGTAACCTTTTTACTAAGTAAAGCGTATTTGATTATTTCGCCAAAACCACTTTTAATTTCTTTATCTGGTAAGGTTTTAAGAAATTCAGTGTTTACGTAAACGGCACGTGGTTGATAAAAAGCGCCTACTAGATTTTTACCGTTTTCTAGGTTTATTGCCGTTTTTCCACCTACCGATGAGTCTACTGCTGATAATATTGTAGTTGGAACTTGAATAAGCGCAATTCCACGCATATAAGTCGATGCAACAAACCCACTTAAATCTCCTACTACTCCGCCACCAAAAGCAATTATGGTATCGTGTCTTGTAAAACCATCACTGCAAAGTTTTTCTAAAAGATTGAAATATTGTTCTTTACTTTTAGAATTTTCACCTGCAGGCACGATGTAAGTAAAAACTTTCTTTGCTGAAAGTTTTTCTTCTAATAGGTTTTTATATAACTTAGAAACGTTGGTATCCATTATAATAGCGACTTTGTCGCCTTTAATATATTTATCTACTGATTGATTAAAGCCTTCTAAACCACTACCTATTGTTATTTGATATTTGGTTGAAGTTTTAACTTTAAGTTTTAACATACACTATACCTTTTTGGTGTTTTTTATATCTATTTTAAGTTTTCTTTGATTGCCGTCGGATAAAAGTTGCCTTAAACTTTCTTGGTCGTTATTTTCTAGAGCAAGTTTGTACTCGGTTAAACTACCGATAAGTTCAGTAAGCTCGGGCAATAATTTATCGCTATTTTTTGTCATTAACCCTGCCCACATATCGGGGTCTAGCCTTGCAACTCTGGTTAAATCTTTGTAACTTCCAGCCGAATACCCAAAGTGTTTGTCTGCCGTCTTGTTCTTTATAAATGCGTTAGATACTATATGACATAATTGCGACGTGAACGCTATCATTGAATCGTGATTTTCAGCATCGGTTATCACTACTTCACTAAAACCTAACGATAAATAAAACGATTTGATTTCGTCCATAACAAAAATGTCCGTATGAACGGGTACGAGTATCATTGATGCTTTATCAAAAAGGTTTACCTTAGAGTGTTCTATACCCGAAAACTCTCTACCTGCCATGGGATGTCCGCCTACAAAATTAAGTTCTGGATACTCATTTTTATATTCGTTCATTAGCGACACAACGTCTCTTTTAATACCACAAAAATCTGTAACAACTGCTCCGTTTTTAAGTTTCGGTATGAATTTATCGCAAATTTCTTTGAAATATTCGGGGCGTGTTGCAACTATAAATATATCTAGTTCTTTAGCGTTTTCTTCGGATAGTTCTACGTCAAAGGCACGCATCATTTCGCCTTTTAACATTGATTCGGGGTTTACGTCTAGTGCGTACACTTTATGTTCGCCTTGCCTTACTAATGCACGGCCTAAACTTCCTCCCATTAACCCTAAACCTACTATTCCTACGTTCATAAATCTCTTTGCTTATCAACTAGCGGAAGCATAACGTCGATTTGTTCTACGATTTCAGCAAATTGTTCGGGTCTTATTGATTGTGCCCCGTCACATAAAGCGTGTGCGGGGTCGTTGTGAACTTCTATCATAAGTCCGTGTGCACCTGCACCTACCGATGCTAGCGACAAGGGTTTAACAAGTCTTGAAAGTCCCGATGCGTGCGACGGGTCTACTACTACCGGCAAGTGAGTTAGTTCTTTTAGTAAAGGTATTGCCGACAAGTCGAGAGTGTTTCTAGTGTACGGTTCGAAAGTTCTAATACCTCTTTCGCAAAGAATAATATCTTTAGAACCTTCACTCATTATATATTCGGCACTCATTAACCATTCTTCTATGGTGTTTGCAAGACCCCTTTTTAGTAAAACGGGTTTGTTGGTTTTGCCGACTTCTTTTAAAAGTTCGAAGTTTTGCATGTTTCTTGCACCAATTTGAATTATATCAACGTCCTTAAATTGGTCAATATGGCTTACACTCATAATTTCTGTAACAATCGGCATACCCGTTTCTTCTTTGGCTTTTAAAAGTAGTTTTAGACCTGATTCTTTTAAGCCTTGGAAAGCATACGGCGACGTTCTAGGTTTATAAGCACCACCACGCAAAACGGTTGCACCTGCTTTTTTTACAGCTTTTGCAACTTCTATAATTTGCTTTTCAGATTCTATCGAACAAGGACCTGCTATGATTTGGAAGTTGTTTCCGCCAAACTTGTGCCCTTTAATATCTACGATGGTATCGTCGGGATGAAATTTTCTATTAGCACATTTAAATGGCTCTTGAATACGTTTTACGTTTTCTACTATATCAAGCGAACGAACAAGGTCGATATCCACTTTACTCGTATCGCCTACTAAACCTAAAATTGTAGAATGACTACCAACGCTAAGGTCTACTTCTACGCCTTGTTGCTTTACCCATTTTATAAGGTTGTCTAACTGTTTTTGCTCGTGGTTTTGTTTGATAACGATAATCATACGCTTTCTCCTAAAAAACAAAAATGACCGTATCGCAATACGGTCATCTTAAATATACTTAATAAAAAAAAGTAAACAAAAAATAACCGTATTTAATCAATATGGTCTAAAAAAGTAAAAGTTATAAAAGTAATAATTGAAAACTTTTTTCATTTTGTTCACCTATTGTTTTGATTATAGTACTTTAGCCTGATAAAGTCAATGATTTTTTATAAATTTTTTATAAAATTTTTAATATTTTTATAC
>JAFVOW010000033.1 GCA_017505625.1 Clostridia bacterium
GCTTGAACCTATCGCTAAATGGATTAGCATAGGCGTAATCGGGACGATGATTATTTCGTTAATCGTTATCTTTTTTAACAAAAAGGATACCTTTTCCAAATCTGAAGTCGTTAAAACCATAGGTGGTGTTGCAGTTTTGTATTCGGTGGTAATGGGAATTGCCCTAGTAGTACTTGAAATGCTTAAAAAGTTCAGCAGTGGCTATTTAGAAGACAACTGGGTAAGCGAAAACATTATTCCTTACGTATTTATTCCTATTTTGACCACGCTAGTTTTAGCGTTAATCGGCTTAATTATTCTATTTATCGTATCTAAAAAGAAACCCGACCTATTCAAAAAAGTGGGGATTACCGTTTTAATAGTTTGTGGGGTGGCTCTAGTTGTAACCATTATATTAATAGCAGTTTTCTACACCAACAATATCGTTGGGGACGGATATTACACGGGGGACTACGGTCAATTAAACTCGCAACTTTTATACGTATTCTCTGCGCTTTTAGTTGCAGTCGTTCTAGCAATAGCGTTTATTGCAGGCAGAAAAAACAAAACGCCGTTCGATACTAGAACTATCGCTATGGCAGGCGTTTGCACTGCGCTATCGTTCGTTTTATCTTACGATAAGTTTGAAGGGGCGTGGCTACAAGGTGGCTCAATCACGTTAGTATCTTTCTTGCCTATTTGCCTATTCAGTTATACCTACGGTATGAAAAAAGGACTTATAGTAGGGTTCGTGTACGGGCTTTTACAAGCAATACAAGATCCGTTTATCGTTCACCCTGCGCAATTCTTGTTAGACTACCCTATCGCATTTTCAATGATTGCGTTATCTGGACTTCTCACCGACCTAAACGTACTCTCTAATTTACCTAGACTAAAATTCACCATCGGCGCTATTCTTACGGGAACGTTTAGATATATTGCGCACGTGCTTTCGGGAACGTTTGCTTTCGGCGCTTACGCAGCCGACGAAGGCGCAGCTAACTTTTTAATTTATAGTTTAGGCTACAACTCTTACGTATTCATCGATATTGCGCTAGTAATAGTGGTTGGCTTAATTTTGTTCTCTTCTAAATCTTTCAAGAACGAAGTGAATAAATTAAAGCCACTTGACTAACAAATAAAATTTACGTCTTATTAAATCTATAAAACTAAAACCCAGAAGAGCATAACATCTTCTGGGTTTTCTTGTTTAATTTTTATTTGTATTTAGCCACCTAAATGTAAGAGTTCATCTAACGCATCAATATATCCGTTAAAGCCCCTGCCGATAATGGTCTTAAATGCGTAAAGTGAAATATAAGATAACTGCCTAAAATCTTCACGCTCTTTTAACTTTGAAATATGCACTTCAACGGTAGGGATTTGCACTGCCTTTAAGGCGTCTAAAATAGCGATACTCGTGTGAGTGTATGCGCCTGCGTTTATGATTATTCCGTCGAATTTTTGGCTTGCCTTTTGGATAGCCGTCACTATATCACCTTCGTAGTTAGACTGAATACACTTAACCGAAATACCCCTTTCTTTTGCGCTCTTTCTTATAAGCGCAACAAGGCTTTTATAATCGTTGTTTCCGTAAATTTCTTTTTCTCTCGTTCCCAACATATTAAGGTTAGGTCCGTTAATCACCAAAACTTTCATACTTCTCTAAAATTTCCTTTACAGTATTTTGTAATTCATCGTTATTATCGACCAAAAAGTCGGCAAAGTCAAGATACAACCCCTTTCTCTCTTCAAACAATTTTTTAACTGCGTTTAAGTCGGTTGCGAGTGGCCTATTTTTTCTATCTAGTTTTTCTATATCCCTTTTAATATAGACTATAACGCCGTTTTGCTTTAAGGAAAAATAGTTTTCTCTATCCTTTATCACGCCACCACCCGTTGCGATGACCTTGCCCGTCAGTTTACCTTGCTCTTTTAGGACGGCTTTTTCAACC
>JAFVOW010000034.1 GCA_017505625.1 Clostridia bacterium
ATATTATTAACAAACAAAAAGGCATAAAATAAGTAGAAAATTAATATTGCAAGTATAAGAATGGAAATGACTTATCCAATAGAACTCTAAAAGGCCAAAAAAGAACGTTGGCCTGTGCTAATCCCTAGCGGCACTATGGAATATCACTCGAGCATTTGTCCTTACGGCTGTGATGCGTTGGCATCAATCGGTTTAATTGACAGGATTGCTGAAAAAATAGATTGCGTAGTAATGCCACCCGTTTGGTACGGAGTAGCAAGTTACGCAGTAGGCGGTCCGGAAACCAACACTATTCACGTAGATTGCGACACCTTCGAACAATATATCTACATGATACTTAAATCTTTAATGATGAGTGGGTTTAATAGAAACATTTATTTACTTCTTGCTCACCAATGCGAAGACTATAATCCTATGGGTCTTGCTTGTATGAAAGCAGCTAGAAAACTTATATTTGAATATTTAGATACCACAAAAGGCTACGGCTGGTGGGGTAAAAACGAAAATAAGGATTTCTACGATAATATGAGCGCTGAAGATAATCCTTGGAAATGGATTAGAGTTCTAAACGGCACTTTAGGATTAACCGGTGGCAAAGGTTTACAATCTGCTAAAAAACACCATATTCACGGTGACCACGCTGGCGTTTGTGAATGTTCATATTTAGAATATATGTACCCAGGTTCTATTAAACTTGATAGATTTAACGACTCAGACGACTGGTTTAAGGAAACTGCTCTTCAAATGAATGCAGAGCCCATTGGTAAAGATTTAACAGAAGAAATGGTAGATATCTTCGTAAAAACCATCAACGAGCAACGTGGCATAAAATAAGGGAGAAAACTATGTATACCGAAAACAGATATGATTTTAAAAGAGAACTATTAAAAGTTCACAAAGACTATCGTAGAGATTATACCCGCAAAGTAAAAGACGGCGAATACGAAATTCCTAACGGGTTTGTTATCGTAGTTCCTAATGATGCAGATGCTCAAATTATGACGGCGGCTAGGGACTTTGAAGACTATTTGTTTACTTCAATGGGTGTTTCGGCTAGAATTTCTAAAAAAGCCGACCAAGAAAAAAACCTATTAGTAATAAGCCTTAACACAGATTTAGGCGAAGCATCAGGTCCTATGGGTTATAGAATAACTACTACAAAAGACGGCATGACCTTAGAAGGTTACGAAAAAAGGGGTATTCAACAAGGTTTATACTTCTTAGAAGACCTTATGAACGTTAGAAAAGGACCTTTCTTAAAAATAGGCGTTATTGCAAGAAAATCTCGTTTTTATAGTAGAAGCACTAGCTCTCCGTTCGGTATGTATGCGTTTAACGACGAAGCGCTTTCTCTTATGGCGCATGCAGGTATGACGGGCATTAGTTTAGGTCTTTTAGGTCCTAACACCGACGGTCGTAACGGATACGTTGACGTTGAACTTTTATGTGAACGTGCTGAAAAATACGGTTTAACCGTAGGTGTTTCATTATGTGCAAAGCACAACTTTCACCCCGACGATGAAGGCGCTTACGAATACTACGACAATTTATACGGTAAACTATTAAAATCTTGTCCTAAAATCAGTAGTATTTCTTTAGTAGGTGAAACTACCGAGTTTAAGAGTAAAGACCCAAAAGCAGGTCTTGCTCCTAGACAAAAAAATTACATAGATAATATTCCCACAGGCAAATGCACCCCCGGTTGGTGGCCTTGTAGAGATTACCCCGAATGGATAGATTTAATAAAGAAAGTAGTTAGAAAATACAATCCTAAAATCGGTGTAGGTATAAGTTCTTATAACTGGGGTTATGCGCCAGAAGAAGATAGATTAGCGCTTATCAAAAATCTTCCCGACGATGTTTCTTTAAACGCTACGTGGGATATGTTTGAACAAGTACAAATGGGCAACAGCATACAAGATATTGTTGACTATTCGCTATCTTTCGTAGGTCCGGGTAAATATTTCTTGAGTGAAGCAAAGGCTGCAAAGGAAAGGGGAATAAAATTCTCTGCTAACTCGCAAACTTCTGGTAGAACGTGGGACTTTGGTGTAATTCCTTACGAACCAATGCCCTATCAATGGATAAAGAGATACAAGGCTATTATTAAGGCTGCCGAAGAATATAATATTAGAGGTTTAACCGATAATATTCACTATGCTTTCCAACCTTCTATCATATTAGACCTTGAAAAGTATATGTTCTTTACCGAATACGAAGGTTGTCCTACTCCCGAAGAATGGTTAAAACTTTTAATTGCGCGTGATTACGGTGACGAAAACGTAGAAATTGTAGACAATGCTTTAAGATATTTTAGTGAAGGTATTACTTTCTATCCTCCCACCAACGAAGACCAATACGGTGCATGGAGAGTAGGTCCTTCTTATCCGTTATGGACGTTTGACCCAAGAATAGGTCTTAACCCCCTTCCCGAAGAAGGTAAAAAACCCGTAGACTTTAGAGCAGAATGGGGTAACTACATTTTCCACGGTTTCTATACTCCCGACGTTGCAGGTAGAAACTCTCTACCCGGCGTTAGAATTTACGATGAAATAGAACTCATTAATAAAATGCAAGAACTTTTCGAAAAAGGCTACAACGAACTAGAGTCAATTAACGAAGAAAGCAAAAACCTTATTCAACTAAAAGCGCTAGTTAAGTTTATGATAAATTCTTGTAAAACTACTATTAACGTTAAAGAATTGTATATTAGATTACAACAACTAAATATTATCGGCGACAAGCAAAAGGCAAGTAAACTTTTAGATGAAGTAGAACAAATTTTACTACGTGAAAGAGAAAACGTTTTAGATACAATTCCCGCAGTAAGAGCAGATTCAAGACTTGGTTGGGAACCTAGTATGGAATATATGACCGACGAAAACGGTTTAAATTGGAAACTACGTCAACTAGACCACGAACTAAATATTACTTTACCTAAATATAGAAAATCTAATTCGTTATAAAAGATTACAAAATAAAAAACTCTTGAAATTAAAACCTTCAAGAGTTTTTGTTTTTATTGGCAAGTGCCTTTATTTGCGTGTTAATAGTGTCTTGTTCTAAGATACTAAGTTTTCTATAATTATCTACTAGCTCCTTTTCCTTTAGGTTAAGATTATTGTTATTATCTATTATATTAACGTAACCTAAATCATTTTCTCTACCGATAAGATAATCAACCGAACACTCAAAAATATCAGCTAGCCTTTTTAAGGCAAAAATATTTGGCTCAATTCTGCCTTTTTCCCACTCACACAAGTTTCCCGGTGAAACATTAAGAAGTTTTGCTAACTCTTTTTGTGAAATTCCCTTTTCTTTTCTAATTTCTGAAATTTTTAACATAATTTTCTCCTAATAATTCTAATTTTACGAAATATTTTCTTAAATTGCTTGACTGTTCTAAAAATTAGAATTATAATAAAGAAAAATTAATAAAATTAGAATTTATTGGTTAAAAAAGGAGAACTAAAATGTATTACGTAAATACAAAGCTAATTGAGAATTATATGAAAGAGCACAATATGGGAACTAGAGAGTTTGCGTCTTTATGTAGAGTTCCTATGGCGGCTATAACAAGACTGCTTCACACGAAGACGCCTTAAAATTTAGTATTTTTGTATAGAGTTTCGTGTTGTATGGATATAGACCTACGCAAACTTCTTGACGATTAATAAAAGCATTACTTAAATTTATTGCTATGACAAGTTTAACCAAAGAAAGGGTAAAGTTTTGGTACGATTACAAAGATAAAAGAGAGTTCAACAGAACTCTCTTTTTTCTTAGTCAATAGCTCTAAACGGTCTATATACTGCCCATACGACTAAAAGCCATAAAGCTGAAAGTCCTACGAGAGAATAGATTATTCTTGAAATCATTGCTACTGAACCTGCCCCGAATATAGCGGCAACTAGGTTAAAGTTAAAGAAGCCTATAAGCCCCCAAACTAACGCACCTACTATAACTAAGGCAAATGCAATAATTGAAGCAATTTTCATATCTTACCCCCTTTGCACAATAAGTATGGGTAAAATTAGAATAATTATACCTTTTATAGTAAAGCGTTTTCAAAGACAAGTCTATCGAAGTCTACTGCTTCAACGAAATCGTCTTTTCTAAACGTTAAAACGTTGTATTTAGCATAAGAAAACAAATGCGTTTTAATTAGGACGGGGGTTGCTATATCTAGCATCTCGCAAATATCTCTAGTGTAGTCAAAAAATTCCGAATAATCGATAACGCCCTCGTGTTCATAAACGCATTGTTTTATAATTTTGTTATCTTTAAGTACTTTTGCCCAAATTCTAATCATTATAAATACTCCTATAATTATAGTATCATATTCGACTTTAAAAAACAAGTTTTAGTTTGACAAAGCCATAAGGTTTATTATATAATTTTCCTAATACACAAGGAGAACTTTCTATATGGACAAACTAAAAAATCAAATAATTACGGCGTTATGTGAAAACGCTAGATATACAAACGCAGAACTTGCCAAAATGTTTTCGGTAGAAGAGTCTACCATAAACGAAGTGGTGAATAGTCTTGAAAAGGACGGCGTAATTGTAAAATATTCGGCAATCATTAACAGTGAAACCTTGCCTGAAAAACCCGTTCAAGCACTTATAGAAGTCAAAGTTGCTCCGCAAAGACTTAAGGGGTTTGACAGCTGTGCCGAAGAAATTTATAACTTCCCCGAAGTAAAGAGTTTGTATCTAATGAGTGGCGGTTTTGACCTTGCTATTTTCGTTGAAGATAAAAGTTTAACCGACGTGGCTAAGTTTGTTTCTGAAAAATTGTCGGTCGTTGACGGTATTATAAGCGTTCAAACGCATTTTATTCTCAAAAAATATAAAATCGAAGGTCAAATTACTAAACCTTCTGAAGAAAGAAAAAGGCAGATTGTACAGGCGTGAGAGATTTTGTAAGTTTAAAAGCAAAAAATTTAAAACCGTCGGGCATTAGAAAGTTCTTTGACCTTGCTTCTAAACAAAAAGACGTAATTTCGTTAGGCGTTGGCGAGCCAGATTTTATTACTCCGTGGCCTATACGAGACGCTGGCATATCAGTCATAAAAAAAGGATATACACAATATACTTCTAACGTCGGGTTAGAAAGTTTACGCAACGAAATTAGCAAATATTTAAACGATAGATTTAACGTAGAGTTTTTGTCGTCTCAAATTATAATAACTATCGGTGCAAGCGAAGCAATAGACTTATCGCTTCGTGCAATCGTTGACGACGGCGACGAGATTCTTATCCCAGACCCTAGTTACGTTTCATATAAACCGTGTGTAGAACTGTTAGGTGGACGTGCCGTTTCCGTTCCGTGTAGTGGCGAAAACGGGTTTAAGTTAACGCCCGAAAGTTTAGAAAGCGTTATCACGGAAAAAACCAAAGCTATAATTTTCCCTTATCCTAATAACCCCACGGGCGGCGTTATGGAAAAAGAATTTATAGAAAAAATAATTCCCGTTATCTTAAAGCACGACCTTTTGGTTATTGCCGACGAAATTTACGCCGAACTAACGTATGGCGAAGAACATTGTTCTATCGCAAGTTTTGTTGAACTTAAAGATAGAGTAGTTTTAATAAGCGGGTTTTCTAAAGCGTTTGCTATGACGGGGTGGCGTATAGGATACGTTTGTGCCCCTAAAGAAATTTTTTCGGCTATGCTTAAAGTCCATCAGTACACGGCAATTTGTGCTCCGATATTTTCGCAATACGGCGCACTTGCGGGGCTTATTCAAGGTAAAGAAGACGACTATTTAACCATAAAGCAAATGAAAAACGAGTATGATAAACGTAGGAAGTTTATGCTTAATTCGTTTTTGGAAATGGGGCTAGAGTGTTTTGAGCCGAAAGGTGCGTTCTATATCTTTCCATGCGTAAAGAGTACCGGTCTTACCGGTGAAGAATTTGCAACTAAACTTTTACAAGAAGAAAAGGTTGCAGTCGTTCCGGGTAGTGCTTTCGGTGAGTTCGGCAAGTATTATATTAGATGCTCTTACGCATACTCAATGCAAGACCTAGTAAAAGCCGTATCACATATTGCAAGGTTTATAGAAAAAATAAAAAATTAAAGAAGACGTTTTTATGGAAAACAAAATCAAAGTATTGCAACTTACCGACGCATATCATCCAACGGTGGACGGCGTAGTTGCCGTAGTTGACAATTACATAAAACAAATAAACAAAACCGACGCTTGCGACGTTGCTTGTCCTACTTTTAACAAAAAATCGGGCTTTCTAGACAAGGAAGATTTCAAGGTTTTAAGGTGTAGGTCGGTAAAAGCCCCCGAAGGGTATCGCTCCGCAGTTCCGTTTATTGACAGAAAATTCATTAAAACTGTAAAGAACGAAAACTACGATATTTTCCATGCCCACACTCCGTTCTTGTTAGGAAGAAAGGCTTTAAAAATAGCAAAAAAACAAGGCAGACCCATAGTTGCTACCTTGCATACTCAATATCATAGAGATTTTGAAAGAGTTCTAGGTAAACGTAATCCATTAGTAAAGTTTATGGTTAGGTTTATATCTAAACTCTATAAAAAAGCGGACAGTGTTTGGACGGTAAGTAATAGAAGTGTAAGTTTTTTAAGACAGTACGGTTATCACGGCGACGTAAAAGTTATTAGAAATGCAACCGATTACGTTTTTCCCGAAAACGCTACCGAACTTATAAAAAAAATAAACGAGTTGCACGGCTTAGAAAACCAACAAAACGTGTTTGTTTTCGTAGGTCGTATGGCTATGTATAAAAATCTTAAACTCATTTGTGACGCACTAAAAATCTTAAAAGACAAAAACGTAGAATTTAAGATGTTGTTCGTAGGTGGTGGGTTTGACTACGACGAATTAGTAGAATATTCTAAAACCGTTGGCGTTTTCGATAGATGTATATTTACGGGCAATGTAAAAGATAGAGAACTTTTACAAGGCTATTATTTAAGGGGCGACTTGTTGATTTTTCCGTCAACGTTTGATATGGCAAGCATTGTTCAAATAGAGGCATCGGCACACAAAACTCCCGCCGTCGTTACGGAAAATTCTTGCTCGGCAGAACAAATTATAGACGGCGAAAACGGGTTTATCTGTAAAGAAACTTCTAAAAGTTACGCCGAAAAACTAGAATATTTATGTTCTAATCCTAGCATTATGAAAACTGTTGGCGAAAACGCATATAAAACGCTTTATCGCACCTGGGATGATTTGGGAAAGGAAGTAAAAGAAGCGTATAAGGAAATAATAAAAGAATATAAAAACAAAAAAGGCAAGAATTAAGGGCGTTTCCCATAGGGATTTTTTAGGGCATTATAAAAGAGTAGCAAAATATTGCTACTCTTTACTTTTTGCTTTGCAAAAACACACGACTTTGCAAAGCAAAGTATAGTGTGCTACTCTTTTGCTTATATTGTACTATTTTTGGGATAACAAATTTTGTATTATAAAACAAAAAGGAGAAATTTATGGAGAGAATTTATACAGGTTTTGAATGTTTAGACAAGCACTTAAAAATTTGCAAAGGCGATTTGGTTGTAATAGGTGGTAGACCTGCAATAGGTAAAACGGCTTTTCTTATAAGTATTTTGGTCAATTTAGCAAATAACAATTTTAAATGTAAATTTTTTAGTTTAGAGTTATGTGAAAAGGATTTGAAAGAAAAAATTTCAAAGTCAGTTGGCTATGATATCGAAAGAGAAAAAAAGATTTTTTCATATACGTCAATAGATGATGAAATGATTTTAACAAAAGAAATATTGGATAGTAAAATTAACAAAAATATTCAAATTGTATTAATAGATTACTTGCAACTTCTAGATGTTAATGGTAATACCAATAAAGAAAAAATAAGGGCTTTAAGAAATATCGCAAAACAAAAAAATATTGTTATTTTTGTTGCAAGTCAAATCAGCAGGGTGTTTGAATGTTATAATATTCCCCCAAAAATATCAGCAGAATGGCTACTTGATAAAAAAAGAATATGGGAAAATTTTGATATGGCAGACATAGATAAGTTTATATTTATAGATAGACCCGATAGAAGACTAAGTTTTGAAGAAATGTTTGCAAACGAAATAAATATTGATAGTGCTGATTTTATAATTGTAAAGAATAATAATGGTAATACTGCCAATGTTGAATGTGGTTGGGATAGGTCAACGTATACATTTAACGAAATTTCTGGAACGCCTTGATTTGTTGCGACAATTTTGGTATAATAATTATACTAAAATAAAGGTAATATGGGAATGGAAAGTTTTGAGCCGAAAAAGTTGGCATTGATTAGGGTTTTGCAAATTTTAGAAAAGCATAGTGACTGTGAACACCCTATAAAGCACGACAAAATAGTGGAACTTTTAGAGAGTGAATACGGGCTTATCGTCGAAAGAAAGGCAATCGGTAGAAATATATCACTACTTAACGAAGCGGGGTATGATATTGAAACTACCAAAAAAGGTTCGTATTTAGCCGAACGCACGTTTGAAGATAGCGAACTAAAACTCTTAATAGATGGTGTTTTATCAAGTAAACATATCACGCCCAAGCAATCAAAAGAATTAATTGAAAAACTATGTAATCAGGCGAATAAGTATTTCAAGAAGCACGTTAAAAATATTTATTCGGTGCAGGACTGGAATAAAACTGAAAACGTTGCGGTGTTTTATAATATTGAAATTATTGACGAAGCCATTGAAACGGACAAGCAAATTAAGTTTGATTATAATAAATATGGCGCAGATAAAAAAATGCATCGATCTGCAATTCACACGGTTAGCCCTTATCAGATGATATTGCATAACCAACGCTATTATTTAATGGGGTATAATGAAAAATGGCAACATATTCAATATTACCGTATGGATAGAATTACTGATATTGAACTTATAGATAAAAATCGAACGCCATTAAAATCAGTTAATGGTTTTGAAAGTGGCATCGATTATAAACGCTTTTCTTCTTCTATGCCGTATATGTTTTACGACGAGCCTGTTGTTGTAGAATTTATCGCAAACGATTGGGCTATCGACCAAATTATAGACTGGTTTGGTAAGGATATTAAGATAGAAGAGAGAGAAGACGGACGTTTTTTAGTTAAAGTAAAAGCGAGTATTAACGCTATGGAATATTGGGCAATGCAATATATGAACGCTGTTGAAGTTTTATCGCCATTAGAACTTCGTGAACGCATAAAGAAAAACATTCAAGTCGCAAATGAAAAATATAAGGAGTGAGGAAAATGAAAATATTATTAAATGACTTACTAAATTTAACAGAAAAACAGTTGGAAAATAGCAAGATAGAACTTAATATGACAGCTGGGAAAGCTAGTGATGGTTCAGAAGTGTTCATAGATAGATGGTTAAAGACTGACCATGATAAAAAAGAGCAAGGATTGACTGATTGTTCTTATTGGGGTTGGTATGGCGAAAAAAGAAATTTTTATCCTGGACAATGGGTTTTCAGTTTTATTAAACTTGATTATGATGAATGGATGTTAATATCAGCTGCGGAGATTATAGATATTCCACAAAAATCTCGTGCGAATGTAAAAATTTTAGAACAATACAAACCATACTTTGGAAGATTAATTATTAAATATAAGAAAGGAAATACTTATTCTAGATATGTTTTTAAATTAAAAAATTTAATTAATGAGTGCGAGGTTAAAGAAATTTTGCCGGCTATTTTTACAGGCTTTGATTTTCCTGGATATGATAATGTAAGTTTGACGTATGAACAATTAAAAACTATTGTTGATGGAAACTACCCTAGTTATCATAATGCATTACGGAACCAAAAAGCAGTTTACTTACAAACGGATAAAGCTACAGGGAAAATGTACGTTGGTTCAGCAACGGCAAAAGAAATGTTATTGTCACGTTGGAGAACTTATGTAAACAATGGACATGGTGGTAATAAAGACTTGATTGCTTTGGTTGAGGAAAAAGGCTTTGATTATATTAAAGAAAATTTTCAATATACTATTTTAGAAAATTACAATTCAAAAGTTGATGATGAGTATGTTTCGAAAAGAGAATCTTATTGGAAAGAAGTTTTTCAATCAAGAAAATTTGGTTATAATAAGAACTAAAGTAATCCCAAAAGTGGTATAACGACTATGATATTCTTCTTTTACTAAAACAAAAGGAGAATTAAAAAATGGAAAACAGATTACCAAGTTCTTTTAAAGTATGCGCCACTTGTGCTTTATGGGCAGGAAGTAGAAGTACCGACGCTTTCGGTTCATACTCTGTATTTGAACAAAACCTAACGGGTAAATGTTGTGGAGGTGGATTTAATCAAGCGCAGTTGAATCCTATGGCAAGTTGTAGTAAATGGCAAAAATGGCAAGCATTGAAATAAAATCTATTTAAAGGAGAAATACAAATGAGTACAATATCAAAAAACAGTAAGTATTGTTGCACGTGCAAGCATTTTGGTGGAAAAGCAACTTTAAAAGGAAGCATGGTGGAATATGAAAATGGTTGGCATGTATGCAAAGTTTCAGGACGTGGTAATCAAGGTCAAGCGGCAATGAATTCGGCTTGTTCAAAATGGGAAGAAAGGAAGAATTAACAATGAAAACTTTTATAATTAGGTATTATCATACAGAGACACAATATCGTTGCGGATTAGTTGCTTATAATGAAACCGTAACAGGGTCAAGAGAGGTAGCTGTAAATATCGCTCAAGGAAAAATTAGAGTGGGCTCATACAAGTTTTACGATATTCAAGAACAATAAGAAAAAGCAAACCGAATTGGTTTGCTTTTTAACTTTTTAATTTAAATCTCTAAGAGCGATGCCTATAACTTGGCTTTTTGTTTTCTCTTATCTCTTCACTGTTCACTGTTATCTATTATCTAAAGAAAAACCTGATAAAGGGACTTGAAATCTAATAAATCAACGATTTATCGTTGGATGTAATCGGACAAACAGTCCGTATGTAATCAAAACGAGGTTTTGTATGTAATCAAGCCGAAGAATTACATACGCTTACAGCAATTACATACACCCCTAAAGGGTGATTACATATCAAGCCTTCGGCTTGAATAAAAAACTCCCGTTCAAACAGAACGAGAGTTTTATGGTGCGGATAAAGGGACTTGAACCCCCACGGTCTCCCACTAGATCCTAAGTCTAGCGCGTCTGCCAATTCCGCCATATCCGCAGGCTAGAATAATTTCTTAACACTACTATTCTAACACAAAATTTTTAAATCTCCAAACGTTTTTACAATATTGATATAGCAATTGAGCAATAAATTATCAAAGAAAGTGCATCAATTATCGTCGTAATAAAGGGCGAAGCCACTACTGCGGGGTCTAAACGTACCTTTTTTGCTAAAAGAGGAAGTATTGCTCCTATTAGTTTTGCCATTACCATAGTTATAAATAGTACACCTGAAACAACTAACGAAATTTGCCAAGTAATTTCATTATATAGGCTATCTATAAACATCATTTTCAAAAAACAACCAACTGCGACGGTTAATGCTAGCAATAAAGATGCCCTTAGTTCTTTCCATAAAATTCTAAAAACGTCCTTAAATTCTACGTCGCCAACGGCAAGTGCACGAATAACTGTAACTGACGCTTGACCGCCTGCGTTACCAGCCGTTCCCATTAACATAGGAACGAAAGCGTATAAAACGGTAGAAAGTTTTGCTTCGTACCCAGCAAGTATCATACTAGTAAAGGTCGCTGATGCCATAAGTATAAGTAACCACGGAACTCTCGCTTTCCAAATACTAAACACTGAAGTTTTAAGATACGGTTCTTCGGTAGGAAGAACTGCCGCCATCATTTGAATATCTTCGGTTGCTTCTTCTTGTAAAACGTCTACTGCGTCGTCGACGGTTACGATACCGACAAGACAGCCTTCCTTGTCTATAACAGGAAGAGCCAAAAAGTCGTATTTAGAAAGTTGCATAGCAACGTATTCTTTGTCGTCTAAAGTTTCTACAGTTACGACGTTAGAGTCCATTACGTTAGCAACTACGTCTTCGGGGTCGGCAAGCAATAAATCTTTTACCGTTACTACCCCGATTAAGTGTTTTTTCGTGTCGGTTACGTAACAAGTATACACGGTTTCTTTGTCTACGCCCGTCTTTCTTATTTTATTAAAGGCTTCACTAACCGTCATTTTTTCTCGTAAAGCAACGAACTCGGTCGTCATTATAGACCCGGCAGAATCGTCGGGATAAGAAAGAAGATGGTTAATTTGTTTTCTATCTTCGGGGTCGCACGTTTTTAGTATACGTTTAACAACGCTAGCTGGCATTTCTTCAATAACGTCTACGGTGTCGTCTAAAAACATATCATCGACAACGGCTTTAAGTTCTTTATCGGTAAAGGCTTTGATTAAATATTCTTGGCTGTCCGACTCGATTTCTACGAAAACGTCTGAAGCAAGTTCTTTAGGAAGCAACCTAAAAAATACTAAACGCTCTTTGTCGTCAAGGTTTTCTTCCATAAAAATAGCGATATCGTAAGGCTCGGTATCAAGTAGAGTTATTCTTAAATCGGCAAACTTTCGGTTTTCGAAAAAATACGCTAATTTTTCGTATGTTTGTTGTAATTCTTCGGTCATACCAAACCCTCCTTGAAAATAAAAAATCCTATCGAAACATCCGATAGGAAAACAATATTAAGCGTAAAATCTTACGCTAATCTTAACCATACTGGCTTTAGCACCGTAGGGCGATGTAGTTACGTTAAAGTACGCCTTGTTTTCGACGTGCTTTGTTCAACCATCTCATAGTGTCTCCACTACTTTGCGGCAGTAACCCGTATCCCTATGGTAGCCTTACCTACCGGAGTTATTCTTTTTTATCAGTTTACACCCAAAAAAAACAAATTGTCAATAAAAAACGCAAAAAATTTTTAAATACTTTAATTTTTATTTTCAGCGGTTTCTATAGAGTATATAATTTTAGGATTATTTTGTTTTAAAACGTCAATAAAACGCTGATAGTTTTCCTGATTTATTAAAACCACCGTAAATTTAGAGTCAGCATATCTTAAAACGAGTTTTTTTAAATTTTCGTAATACGATATTTCGGTAATAAAGTTAATATCTATTTTTTTAGTATTAAGAAAATTTACAATCTTAACGTAATCTTTATATATTACGTACTTAGAATTTATTGCACCTACTAGAGTTGCAACTAGAAGCGCCAAATCCATAATTCCCGTGAAGATATAGGTTATAGTATCTAAGGTGTCAAAACCCCAAAATTCTATCAAGTTTTGAACACTAAGAAAAATTCCAGCCGTTAAGAGTACAGAAACAACGGCAATCAAAACCCAAATAATAATCGAGAATTTAAATCTAAAAGAAGTCTTTTCCATAATTTAATTATACAACAACAGCACAAAGATTGCAACACGTGTAAACAAAAAATAAAGTTAGAAAGGATAGGGGTATTTAATTTTAGTGAAAAGCATAAAATATTTATACGTTATGGGGTTTATAGATAGTATTAAAGAAAATTTTTGTGATATATTTCCTGTGCCACCTTTATATAGAGCAGTAATTCTAGGAGACAAGGCAGGATTTTTTGAAAACGTCGTGGGAATAAAAAGTTTCTCCTGTGGCGAAATCGTTGCGTTCTTAAAAAAGGGCGAATTAAAAATAACGGGAACAGAATTATACATAAAAAAATATTGCGACGGCGACTTAGTAGTTTTAGGAAAAATTCAGGCGGTAACTTTAATATGAAAGGCGTGTACACCCAATTCAAAATTAAGGGTTATAATTTAGATAATCTATTAAATCACGTCAAAAAAAGAAAAATTACCGTCTACGACGCTAAAAAAATCAACATAAATTCAATGATTGTGTCAGTAAAACACGCTCAAAGTAAAAATTTTTTTGCAATTACCAAAGAATTGTGTTACAATATAGAAAAGATTAAAGATAAGGGTAGCTTTTATCCTTTTTTGTATTTGTACAAAAATATCGGTTTAATTATAGGTAGCGTTCTCTTTTTAACGCTTTGTATAATTTTTAACGATTTTATTTTCAGAATAGAATTCACGGGTACGGGAAACGTTTTAAGTCGAGAATTACAACTACAACTAAACGAATACGGGGTAACGCAATTTTCACGGTTTTCTAAAATAGACGTTGATAACCTTTCGGATAAACTTTTAGCCAAAAATCCAAGACTGACTTTTGTAGAATGTAGTAAGGATGGCAACGTTTTAGTAATAGATTCGGCACTAGCCGAAGGTAGCAGTGATAAACTTACGGGAAAAGAGACTGTGCTTGTTTCCGACGTTGACGGAATAGTAGAAGACCTAAAAATTTATCGTGGTTCACAAAAAGTTAGCATTGGCGACGAGATTAAAAAAGGTCAAGTTTTAGTCGACGGTTTAGTTACCGTAAAAGACCAAGAAATGCAAGTAAACGTTCTAGCCGTGGCGTATATAAAATGCAAAGCCGTTTACGAGTATGTTTCTACAAAAGAAAATCTAGAAAACACGTTGCTTGCCTTATACGAAGAAAAGTTTGACGACGGTGAAATTATAGGCAGTAACGTTACTGTTACCAACACTGAAAATCAGTATCTTTATTTAATACAAATAGAATACCGACGCATTATTATAGTCGGGTAATAAAAGGAAATTTCAAATGAAAAAACAAACGTCTCAAAAAGTTCTAAGATGGGAACAAAACGATTACGTAAAAAATCTTTTAGTATACGCCATAAACGCCATAGTGTTTATGGGGTTGTTTGTCGGTGCTTTATTTGTTAACGGCAGAACGGTTGACGACGTATTCACTAAAACCACCGACTTTTTCAGTTATTCAGTTCTTATTATCGTGTTGTTTGCAGTGATGGCAGTATATCTTGGTTACGAGAACAAGAATTTCTTAAAAAATCCATTAAACTCGCAAATGCTGTTCTTAATAATGGAACTATCGTTCATCGTTTGTTTTGCTGTAGGACATTATCTCGATTATTATTTGCGCCCGGTTGCTTTAGTTGCGCTTTTAACAATGTTTTTAGCCGATACCAAAACAGGCGTTTTCACTAGCGTTTTGTTTTCGGTTATAATGTTTTTGTTCGACACTTTTTCCGGAATAAACATAGAATATGCTTGTTATCTTTTGGTTATTAGCATATCTTCATCAATAATAGCAACTTATCTTCTTCGTAACGTTTATTCAAGATTTAAGTTACTAGTGAAATCTTTTGCAGTTTCTATTCCGGCGGTTGTATGCGTGTTGTTACAACTTTTACGCGCATTAAACTCTCAGTTATTGTTTACTCTTATTTACGCAACTTTATCGGGTGTTTTTTCTGCAGGTTGCTGTATTATAATTTTGCCTATACTTGAGGCGTTGTTCAAAAAAGTTACTTGTTTTAAGTACTCTGAACTTACTGACCATAGGTCTAAATTTATTAGAAAACTTATCGAACAAGCACCGGGAACGTTCAATCACTCGTTAGTGGTTTCTAACATTGCTGAAGCGTGTGCAACGGCAATAGACGAAGACCCGTTACTTGCAAGGGTTTGTGCGTACTATCACGATATAGGTAAAATTCGTCGTCCCGAAATGTTTAAGGAAAATCAGGTGGACAAGATAAATCTTCACAACGATTTAACCCCCGAACTTTCGGCTAACATTATACGTTCGCACACTCAAGACGGTTACCATTTCTTAAACAAGAACCGTTTTCCAAAAATTATTGCAGACGTATGTCTACAGCACCACGGTACTATGCCGATGTTATTCTTTTATGACAAGGCAAGGAAATTTACCGACGGCGACGTAGATATTTTACAATACTGTTATCAAGGACCTAAGCCACAAACTAAAATCGCTGCAATCTTGATGATAGCAGACAGTTCTGAGGCGGCGGCGAGAGCGTTATCAGACCGTTCTAGAGATAACGTTTTGCAGTTAGTAAGAAATATCGTAAACGATAGAATGAAACTCGGTCAGTTTGAAGAATGTGAAATAACCTTAAAAGAAATAAACATTATAATAAATACGGTAGTTAACTCTCTAACGGGTGTTTATCACGATAGAATAGAATACCCGGCAGTAGATATCGATAGCATAAAAAGCGACAAGACGGAAGAATAAAATGGCAAAACTAAAAATAGTATCCGAAGAAAAAATAAACGCAAAAAAAATAGCAAAAGCAGTATATAAAACGCTAAATCAAAGGGCAAAACTAAAAGCCGAACTAGTGTTTATGGGCGAAGAAGAAATGCAAAAACTAAACGCCGAAACACGTGGTATAGATAAAGTTACCGACGTTTTAAGTTTTCCTACGTTAGACAGTGTAAGGGGTAAAATTTTAGAGGTAAAAGACTATCCTTACGAAACGGAAAAAGGAAGACTTATGATAGGTTCAATAGTAATGTGTAACCAAAAAATAAAAGAACAAGCCGAGGAATTTGGACACACTGAAGAAAGAGAAAAAACCTATCTTTTAGTTCACGGACTTATGCATCTTTTCGGGTTACGACCACATGACCGACGAAGATAAAAAAGAGATGCGAGAAAAAGAAAAACAAGCGTTAAAACTTTTAGGGGTGGAACAATGAGAAGTGGTTACGTTGCCGTAATAGGTAGGGCAAACGCTGGCAAAAGTACTTTAATTAACGTGCTAGTTGGCGAAAAAGTGGCAATAGTTTCACCACGTCCACAAACTACTAGAGATAGAATTTTAGGCGTTTTAACCGAACAAGATTATCAAATAGCTTTCGTGGACACGCCCGGGCTATATAAAGCCGATAATCTTCTTAATTCGGTAATGCAAAAAACCACCGAAGACAGCGCAAAAGACGTAGATTTAGTGTTGTTCGTAATAGATGCACACGAAGGGTTAAGCGAAAACGACAAAAATCTAGCAGTAAAGTTTATGAAAACGGGCGTACCTTTTTTAATCGTTTTATCTAAAACGGATATTATGCCCGAAAGTTTACTTATTTCCGAAATAAAAGAACTAAGCGAGCTTGGCGCTGAAATTATACCCGTATCGGCAAGAAAAGGTAAAAACCTAAAAGAACTATTAAAAGTTATCGTATCAAAACTACCTGAAGGCGACAAAATTTTTGAACAAGACATTATTTCCGATAGGTCGGAAAGGTTTATGGTTTCGGAAATTATTCGTGAAAAAATATTGCTTAAATTTGAACGTGAGATTCCTCACGGCGTAGCAGTAATAATAAACAAGTTCAAGCTTCGTGAAGACGGTAAGGTGTACGATATAGACGTAGATATAATTTGTGAAAAATCTAACCACAAAGCAATTATTATAGGCAAACAAGGTTCGGCAATTAAAGAGGTGTCGTCGTTTGCAAGAACTGATTTAGAAAAATTCTTAGACAAAAAAGTTTTCTTAACCACCTACGTAAAAGTCAAAGAAGATTGGCGGAACAGTGCTTATCTAATAAAAGAACACGGCTACGCCCAAGATGAATAAAAATTTTTTAATTCCCAATACTAATGGTGGAGGGAATTATGGCAAAGAAAGTAAAGAACAACTACGATAACCCCAAAGAAATGGCGTGGGAGCTGTTTTCAAAAACGGGAAACGTAACTTTCTATCATTTATATAAAAAACTTTCAGACGAATAAAGGAAAAACTTTAATGGAAGAAAAATTAAGCGGAATAGTAGTCGGTGGTGTAAACTACGGCGAAAGTGATAAAATATTAAATATTTTCACGTTAGAACAAGGTATGGTTTCCGCTAAAATAAAAGGTGTAAAAAAGGCAGGAGCAAAACTAAAATTTGCCTCCGAGCCTTTTTGTTTTGCCGAATACGTTTTTTCTAAGTCGGGGGATAGGCGCACGGTTATCGGCGCAAGTTTAATCGACAGTTTTTATTCGCTTCGTGAAGACGTTTATAAGTTTTACGCAGGTTCTGTTGTACTAGAATTCGTTAGGAAATTTCAAAAGGAAAACATTGTGTCGGAAAAACTTTTCAATTTAACCATAGAAGCATTAAAAGATATAACGTACACTGACGCCGACTACAAATATAGTCTAGTAAAATTCTTAGTTCTCGCACTAGAAGAAATAGGCTATGCACTAGATTTTACGGGATGCTTTGAGTGTGGATGTAAGTTAAAAGATAGGGTGTTTTTCGACTATAACTTCGGCGGATTTTTTTGCGACGAGTGTAAAACCGACCATTGCCGTGAAATAAACTTTTCTACTTATCAATCGCTTTTAGGGGTTATAAACGGCGAACAAGTATTGTCAAATAACTTGGTAAAATGTTTAAGACTTATAAACTTTTACGTTGAAAATAAACCAGAAGAAAAAATTAAAACTTTAACAGAACTACTTAATTTATTAAATATAGTATAATTTTTGGCAAAAAAACTTGATAAAAGTAAAAATATAGTGTAAAATAGTTCAGTCGTGGGAAACGATATGATATTAAAAAACAATTATTGGAGGAATATTAATGAAGAAGTATGTTTACTTATTCAGCGAAGGCGACGCAAAAATGCGTGAACTTTTAGGTGGTAAAGGTGCTAACCTAGCAGAAATGACCAAAATTGGTTTACCCGTACCCCAAGGTTTCACTATTTCTACCGAAGCCTGCACACAGTACTATGAAGACGGCAAACAAATCAACGATTCGATTATGGCCGAAATCATGGAAAACATAGAAAAGATGGAAAAGATTACCGGCAAGAAATTCGGTGACCTAGAAAATCCTCTACTTGTATCAGTTCGTTCTGGTGCAAGAGCATCGATGCCTGGTATGATGGACACCATCTTAAACCTCGGCTTAAACGAAGAAGTAGTACAAGTTATGGCAGAAAAATCAGGTAACGCACGTTGGGCCTACGACTGCTACAGAAGATTTATTCAAATGTACTCTGACGTAGTTATGGAAGTTGGTAAGAAATATTTTGAAGTTCTTATCGATGAAATGAAAGAAAAGAAAGGCGTTACGCTTGACGTAGAACTTACTGCTGAAGACTTAAAAGAACTTGCTAACCAATTCAAAGCAGAATATAAATCAAAAATCGGCAAAGACTTCCCCACCGACCCCAAAGAACAACTTATCGGTGCAGTTAAAGCCGTATTCCGTTCATGGGACAACCCCAGAGCAAACGTATATCGTCGTGATAACGATATTCCGTATAGCTGGGGTACTGCAGTTAACGTACAAG
>JAFVOW010000035.1 GCA_017505625.1 Clostridia bacterium
ATCTCTGCATCAAAATCAGGCGAAGAAGATAAGGTTTTCCAAGGCTTAAATAGACTTGCTGAAGAAGATTTAACCTTTATCGTTGAAAAAGATAAAGATACAGGTGAAATAGTTATTCGTGGTCAAGGCGACACTCAACTAGACGTTATTTGCAAAAAATTAAAAGCAAAATTCGGTTGTGAAGCAGTATTATCGGACCCAAGAGTTGCATTTAAGGAAACTATAAATTCAACGGCAGAAGCCGAAGGTAAACACAAAAAACAAACGGGTGGCGCTGGTCAGTTCGGTGTAGTAAACATTAAGTTCGAACCAGGTGCGGCTGACGGCGAATTTGAGTTCGTGGACGCAGTCGTAGGTGGCGCAGTACCCAGACAGTTTATTCCCGCAGTTGAAAAAGGGTTAAGGGAAGCGATTGCTAAAGGTGTTTTAGCAGGTTATCCTATGGTAAACTTAAAAGCAACGTTGTTCGACGGTAAATATCACCCCGTAGATAGTAAAGAAGTTGCTTTCGTATCAGCGGCAAAACTTGCTTACGACGATGCAATTAGACGTGCTAGTCCCACGATTTTAGAACCTATTTATGCTTACTCGATAACCGTTCCCGACAATTATACGGGCGATATTTTAGGCGATATGAACAAGCGTCGTGGTAGAATTTTAGGTATGGAATCAGTAGAAGGCTTGCAAGTTATTTCTGCTGAAGCACCGCTGGCTGAAATGCTTAAATATGCAACAGATTTGCGTAGTATGACGCAAGGAAGAGGTAAATTTACATGTGAATTTGCCCGTTATGAAGACGTACCTTACGGTGCGCAAGAAAAAATTATTGCCGACGCAAAGAAAGCGTAAGGCATTGGAGATTAAATGATACTGTCAATTTGTCCTAATCCGAGTATAGACTGCACTATTGAACTAGACAACTTAAACGTTGGTATGCTTAACCGCATAAACAATAAAGTAGAAACGTATTCGGGTAAGGCTCTTAACGTAGCCGTAGGGGTTGCAAGATTAAATAGACCGTGCATTGCCACAGGGTTTATGTTTGAAGAACATAAAAGTATGTTCGAGCACACCTTAAAAAAAGAAGGTGTTGATTACGATTTCGTGTATAGTCCAGGTGCAGCAAGAACAAACTACAAAATAATTGACAGAAAATCTATGCTCACTGAAATCAACGATAGAGGCGCAGAAGTAGACCTAAAAAAACAGTATGAACTAGTTGACAAAATCAAAGAACTATCCAAAAACTGTTCTATTGCAGTTATGAGTGGAAGTTTACCACAAGGCGTATCAAAAGAGTTTTACGGTCAGGCGTTATCGGTTATACCTAAAGACGTTAAGGTTATAGTAGACGCCGAAAAAGATAACGTATTGTCTGCAATAAATTCTAGACAAATCTTTATGGTAAAACCAAACCTTAAGGAATTAGAAGTTTTCGCTAACAAAAGCGTAACGTCTAAAACTGAAATTGCAAATGCGTGTAGGTGTTACCTAGACTTAGGTGTGAAATACGTTATGGTGTCGTTAGGTGGCGAAGGAGCAATTCTAACCGACGGAAAACGTAATTTGTATTGCAAAAGCGCCAACGTTGCAGTAAATTCTACTGTAGGTGCAGGGGATAGTATGGTGGCGGCAACGTGTTCAGCGTTACTAGATAATGCAGACGTCGAAGAGATTTTGCTTCGAGCCGTTTCTGCTGGAACTGCAGCAGTAACTACGAGTGGTACTAATCTTTTCTATAAAGATAAGTACGATGAAATTTACTCTAAAATTTTCGTTGAAGAATTCTAAATCTAAATATTAAAAAGTATAAACAGTCTATTTTTACATAGACTGTTTTTATTATGAAAAAATACGCCAAATCTCTATTATCTTTTCTAAAAACCAAAAGAATAACTACCGTTGCAGGCGCTTGGGTGTATTATTTTTTAACTGCGTTGCTTCCTATATTATTCTTAGCACTAACAGCGTTTAGCGTGTTTGGGGTGAACCTTAGCGAAGCCATAGTTCTACGATTACCCGTAGAATTTAGTAAAGTCGGCGAAGCGTTATTTAGCACTGCGTCTAACGCTTCAGGCGGAATTACCGTGTTTTTCTTCGTTGCAGTATTGTACTCGGGTTCAACCTTACTCAATCAAATGCTTAAGGACGGCGAACATATTTACGAGCATAAAAAATCGTATAAGTACGGTTTTTTAAGACGAGTGATTTCTTTGCTTGCCATTGGAGTATTATTTATAGTGTTTATGGCGTGTGCTATTTTTTCAGCCTTTCAGAACGTAATTTTATCAGGGTTTAACGCTAACGATTCTAAGTTTAAGATAATATTAGTAGTATTTTCGGTAATTATTGTTAGTTATTTTTTAATAAATTTACTAAATAAGTTTATATGTCCTGTAAAACGAAAATTTTATAGTTTTTTACTCGGAAGTTTAGTTTCTTTATTTATTATAGTACTAGGAACGATTGCTTTTATGGTATGGCTAAGATTATTAAAACCGTATAACGCTTTTTATGGAAGCCTTGCAGGGGTTATAGCCTTCTTGTTTTGGACGTATATAGTAATGCTAGGGCTTGTAATCGGGGTGTGCTTTAACGTCAAAACGTTTAACAAAAAATCTAAAAGATAAGCATCGTTTTCGGCATAAACCGACAAAAACTCGCATAAGATAGATTAACTCATAATCTATTAAAGGGGGAGTTTATGCGAGACGATTTAGAAGAACGGGTTATAAAAGAAGCCCGTTACGTGATAGAGACGGGTGCAACCGTTAGAACGACTGCAAAAGAGTTCCACGTAGGCAAAAGTACCGTTCATAAAGATATGACCGAAAGGCTAAAAAGCCTAGACAGCGAATTATATAAACAAGTGAAAAAAGTGTTAAAGACTAATCTACTTGAAAGACATCTTCGTGGTGGTGAAGCAACCAAGCAAAAATATCTTAAACAAAAAAACAGATAAATGGTTGACAACAACGCTTAAATTAGATAAAATAAAGTTAAGATATACCTAAACTTAAAGGTTCGCCTGAGAGCAAAGGGATGAATAAGGAGTATACAAAGCAAATGGCTTTGTTTAATCACGTTCCTCCCTTGGTGTATATTATCACAAGGGAGTTATTTTTTTACAAGGAAAAAATTATGAAAAAACTACTAGCAATTTTATTTACAGCACTTCTTGGTTTAACAGCCGTTTTCGGTACTGCATGTGGTGAAGAAACCCCACCCTTGGTGTTAAAATTTTACGCACCCGACGGTGCGCCTGCGTTAGCAATATCAAAATTTATTAACGACGGCGAAAATTTCGTTGATAACGTTACTATGGAATATAACGTAGTATCTTCAAACGAAATCGGTGGCGTTATGGGGCAAGGTTTAGGAGATTTAATAGTAATGCCTATAAACGCTGCAAGTAAATTATACAATGCTAACGCTTCAGACCCTTATAAAATGGTATCGGTAATTACTCACGGTAACCTTTACATAATGAGTAGCGTAG
>JAFVOW010000036.1 GCA_017505625.1 Clostridia bacterium
CGGTAAACTCAGCACCTAAACCGTTAAGTTTACCGCTAGATAGTAATTCGTTTATAACTTTTATGTTTTCAATGCGCATTTCTTTTTTCTCTGCCATTTTAATTCTCCAAATTTTCCGCAATAAATTCTTGTTCTAAACTGCTAAGCAATGCTTTCGTAAGTTTTTTATCGTATATCGCCATTACTTTGGCGTTTTCTTTGTGGGTAATTTCTTCTAACGTCTTTTTTACCGTTACAATACACGGGCAATTAAACTTTATAGCAAGTTTCTTTGCTTGTTTTTTAGAATTTTCCGAAATCGATTTGCAAATTATAACGACTTCGGAACGCTTAAGCGTTTCTACGGCGTTAAGACCTATTCGACATCTACCCGTTTTTATGGCAAAACCAATAAAAGTTTCAGCCCTACTTTTAGTCTCCAAAGAATTCCTCCGTAATCTTATCGTACACGATATCGTCAACGGGACACGAAAAAACTTTGTTTAGAAGTTTTTGTTTTTTGATTTTCGCTATACACTCTGCTGAATCGCAAACGTATGCTCCTCTACCGTTTTTCTTGCCCGTTTTGTCAAGCGAAATTTCTTCGCCGAATTTTACAACCCTTATAAGTTCTTTTTTGGGTTTAACAGTTCTGCACGCTATACACGTGCGCATGGGAACTTTTTTTTCCATAACTACCTTAAAATTTATTCTTGTTCTTCTAAAGTACCAATTTCTTCAGCACCGAGTTCAGCGATTGCTACGCTTTCGCTTTTAACGTCGATTTTCCAACCGGTTAAACGTACTGCAAGTCTTGCGTTTTGACCACTTCTTCCAATAGCAAGCGATAACTTGTCGTCGGGAACAATTGCCATAGCGCTTTGTTCGCCCGTTTGAATTACTTTAACTACTCTTGCGGGAGATAATGCTTTAGAAATATATTCTAAGGGGTTTTCACTCCATAAAATGATATCGATTTTTTCGCCACCGAGTTGTTCAACGATAGAATTTACTCTTGCGCCTTTGTTACCAACACATGCACCTACTGCGTCAACCATGGGGTCTTCGCCGTAAATTGCAATTTTGGTTCTTTGACCAGGTTCACGAGCAACGCTTTTAATACTTACAACGCCTTGTTTAATTTCGGGAACTTCGTTTTCAAATAGACGTTTAACTAGGCCGTTAGCCGTACGTGAAACCATAATTTGAGCGTTTTTACCGATGTTTTTAACCTTTTTAACGTAAACGTTAAGTTTTTGATTTAGTTCGTATTTTTCACCGGGAACTTGGTCACGGGGTAAAATTACACCTTCGATTTGGTTGCCACCGATTTCTACGTAAACGTTGCCCGCTTCTATACGTCTAACAGTACAAGTCATAAGTTCGCCTTCTCTATCTTCGAACTCGTTCACGGTGTTTTCGTGTTCGATTTCACGTAGTTTTTGCATTAAAACTTGTTTAGCCGTTTGAGCTGCGATTCTACCAAAACTCTTAGAAATAATTTCTACGGTTACTTCATCGCCTGCTTTATAGGACTTTTTAATTTGTTGTGCGTCTTCTACGCTTATTTCTTTTTCAGGGTCTAGAACTTCTTCAACAACCGACCTAACGCTGTAAATCTTGATAGATTTTTTCTCGGGCGAGAGTTTCATTACAACTCTACCAGAAGTACCCGTGCTTTTTTTGTAAGCAATTACTAAAGCGTCTTCTAATGCTGAAATAAACGCTTCTTTGGAAATACCTTTTTCCCTTTCCAAATCTTCAAGTGCTAAAAAGAAATCTTGATTAATCATTTTTATCTCCTCGTTAAAAAATTAACTTATTTTTTTGATTTTATTCAAAGTCAATGTATTCGTTGACTTTTACCACGTTTTTAAGGTAAATAGTGAAAGTATTTTTTTCGTTTACCTTTAAGGTTATTGCATCGCCCGTGTAAGACATAAGCGTTCCCTCGTAAAACTTTTTGCCTTGCATAGAGTTTATTAGTTTTACTTCAACCTTTTGACCTATATGAGAATTGAAATCTTCTTCAGTCCTAAAAGGTCTATCTGCACCGGGACTTGAAACGTTTAAGGTGTACGGATTACCAAAAGTCGGGTCAAACTCGTCAATCGGCAAATCGATTGCTCTATGAAACTGTTCGATGGTGTCTAGGTCCACCC
>JAFVOW010000037.1 GCA_017505625.1 Clostridia bacterium
CTGGTATAAATAGGCTTTCTACTACCGAATATTTTTTAGAGAAAAACGCACAACATTCAATAGTTTCTATAATGGGTGGAATAATTACTTCTTTTTGTGGCTTTATCATTCCCGTTAGATATATTGTGCTAAAGAATTGTTTATAACTAAAATTTTCTAAATCTTTTTTGGCTTGTGATGTGATTTGACTTACGCCGTCAATATAGTCAACGGGTTTATAAGTTAAATCTTTTAGTAATTTGCCTTGTAGTTTTTTTACGGGCGTAGTATAAGAAGTAGTTGCCGTGGTAGTAGTTGTGGCTTTTTTGGTCGTTGAAGTAGAATTAGGTTTCGTTACGCTGGTAGCCGTAGTAGTTGTTGTGGTGTAACTTGAAGTAGTAGTCGGCTTTTTAACGGGGATTTCGCTTGTCGATATTTTAGTGGGTATATCCGTATAGGTAGAAGTTTCTTTTCTCGTAGGCGTTACGCTTGAAGTGTGAGTAACGGTTTTTACGGGTGGAATAGCCCTTTGTGGTTTCGTAGCGTAGCGTTGGCTTTCTGCCGTGCTTAAAATATCTTCTTTGATAAGCCCTAACTGTCTTACTCTATCGGTGGTTGCGTTTTGTATGCGTGTAGAGTATCCGTATAAGCCGTGGTCGACGTAATTTCTTGGATAATTTATTTCGCTTTCAGAGTAGCATAGAGAAACTGAAAACGGCGTGTGTCTAATGACGAGCGCAGGGAATAGCCTTTGTCCGTCTTCATACCTTGTTATGATAAGTTTATCTTTGGTCACCGTGTAGAATGCGCCTTTTTTAACGTCTTCGCCAAAGTTACCGACAGTTGCAGTATCGCCTTCTTTAACGAGCGTTACGCCACGGGCTTTGCCGAAGTTTTGACCAAAATAGTAAGTGCCGTCTTCTTTTTTAATTACGCCGTTGCCGTGGGGTGTAGTTCCATTAAAACACCCCATTTGGAATGCACCGTTTACGTGCGCTTTTATACCTAAGCGTTCGCCTATCATATAATAGTGGTCGTTAGAGTATTCGTAATCGTTTTTAAATTGAGAACGCTCACGAGAGTATAATACGCCTTCTGGAAAACCGTATTTTTCGGCGTAAACGGAAGTGTAGTTAAGTCCCATATCGTAAGGCGCCGTCAATAAGCATTTCTGAATTTTTACTTTTCCGTTATCGTTTATTATTCCTTGATAAACTTTTTTACCTTCGATATGGAAAAATTGACCTGAGTTTACGTCGTTATTGACTTTATAGACGCTCGTTGCGCCGTCAGGGTGAAAACAAATTAAAAAGCCGTTGTATTCACCTGAAAGTTCACGGTAACTTAATTGATAGCCCGTTTGCGCATTAAAAGATAGCATATAATCAACGTAACCGAGTTTGTTGATAAAGCCCCAATGCCCGTAAGATAAGTAGTTGCAGTAGTGCTTTATATTGTCTTTGTTGTTTTGGTCTTTTATTAAATAAACTTCGGCGTGGGGTAGATAGTCGGTAGGGTCTTTAAGTTCTTTTAATAAAAGAGATTGTTTTGCAGTATTTGCGTAAGCGTACGCACCACCTAAAATGCCCGTTTC
>JAFVOW010000038.1 GCA_017505625.1 Clostridia bacterium
AAAGTTGCCGTGTTTGAAAGTGGTAATTCACTAGAAAAAAGGCGTTGTCCTATCGATGGCGACAAGGTTAAAAGCTGTATTAACTGCAAAACGTGTTCTATTATGTCGGGTTTTGGTGGTGCTGGTGCTTTTTCTGATGGTAAATATAATATTACCAACGACTTTGGTGGAAGTCTTCACGAGCATATTGGCAAAAAACAAGCAATAGACCTTATGTACTACGTAGATGAAATCAATATGCAGTACGGAGGTGCTGGTACGAAAATGTATTCAACTTCTGGCTCTGGGCTTAAAAAGTTGTGTTTACAAAACAAACTTAACCTTTTAGATGCTAAAGTTAGACATTTAGGAACTGACAAAAACTACGTTGTTTTAGAAAATTTTTATAACGAATTAAAAGAAAAAGTAGATTTTTATTTCAACACCCCCGTCATTGACGTTAAAAAGACTAATGACGGCTATACAGTTATCACAAAAGACAAAGAATATTCTTGTAAATACTGCGTAATATCGGTAGGTAGAAGTGGTAGTAGTTGGATGGAATCTCTATGCAAAAAGCTCGAAATTCCTACTAAATCTAACCGTGTAGATATTGGTGTTCGTGTGGAAATTCCCGCCGAAATCTTCTCTAACCTTACGGACGAATTATACGAAAGTAAAATCGTTTACCGTACGGAAAAATTTGAAGATAACGTTAGAACTTTCTGTATGAATCCTAACGGTATAGTTGTTAATGAAAACACTAACGGTATCGTTACAGTTAACGGTCATAGTTACGAAGACGATAAATTAAAAACCAAAAACACTAACTTTGCCCTTTTAGTTTCAAAACATTTTTCAGAACCGTTTAAGGATAGTAACGGATATGCTGAAAGTATTGCAAGACTATCAAATATGCTTGGTGGTGGCGTTATTGTTCAACGTTTTGGCGATTTAATTCGTGGTAGACGTAGTACCCCGAAACGTATAGAAGAAAATACCACTATTCCTACCCTTTCGGCAACTCCCGGTGATTTAAGTTTAGTGCTTCCTAAACGTATTTTAGACGGTATTATTGAAATGATTTATGCACTTGATAACGTTGCTCCCGGTACTGCTAACGACGATACACTTTTATATGGTGTAGAAGTTAAGTTCTATAATATGGAAGTTGACATTGACGATAATTTAGAAACTAAACTCAAAGGTCTATACGTTATCGGCGACGGTTCAGGTGTTACACACTCGCTTTCTCACGCTTCAGCGTCAGGCGTATTCGTTGCCCGTCAAATCTTAGCAAAATAACGTAAAATATTTTAAATAGAAAACGCAAGCAAAATGCTTGCGTTTTTTGTTACAATTATATATTAAATAATAAAGTTTGGTACAAGGAAAATAAATGCAGATACTAGCGTTAGTATTATTAAAAATCCAAAGTTAAAAAGTGTAAATTCTAGTAAATACCTTTTTGTTGCTTTTGGGTTGTGCTTAACGTATTCTTTAAATGTTATAAGACTAGCTAGCGATGATATAAGCGTTCCGCAACCACCTATGTTTACACCTATTAAAAGTGGTACGTAATCAGTTGTAAATTGAGATAACAATATAGCACTCGGCACGTTACTGATTATTTGGCAACATAACACGGATACAAGTAACGGTGATTTCCCCATTAAACCACTAAAGAATTCTCTAATTACGGGAATTCTTGCCATGTTACCAGAGAATATAAAAAACATTACGAACGTTAAAAGCAAACCATAATCTACTTGTTTTAAAGCACGTCTATCCAAAATTAGTATTGAAATTGGTATTAATATTAGCCCTATTTGATACGGCACTACCCTAAATACTATTATTATAGAAAATGCAAACAATAATAAATAAATAATAGTTCTAATCGGTGGTAATTTCTTTTCTTCTGAATTTAGTTTTAAGGGTTTATTCTTAATAAATAAACAACAGACGGTAATTAGCACAATGCTAAGCACGAACGGTGCAAGCATAATAGACGTAAACTCGCCCGTAGGAATATTAAATTTTGTGTAAAGATATAGGTTTTGCGGATTACCAAATGGCGTAAGCATACCACCTAGGTTTGCCGAAATATTTTGCATTATGAAAGTAAACGCCATTAACTGCTTATTATCAGTTGAATTAAGAATAAAAAACCCTAACGGTAAAAAAGTTAAAAGTGCCATGTCGTTAGCAATTAACATCGAACCGATAAAAGTTATATATACTAACGCTAAAATACACGCCCTAGTGTTTTTGAAAATCTTAACGATTTTACTTGCTAATACGTAGAAAAAATTTATATTTTTTAACGCACACACTACTGCAAGAACGCAAAACAAACACGTTAAAGTTTTAAAATCAAAATATCCTAAATACTCTTTATCGGGCGGTACTAGAAAAGAAGTTATAACTGCTAATAAAAAGGCTATACATAAAACAATATTTGATTTTAAAAAACGAAGCAAAACGTTCCCAAAACTATTAACTTTATCTCGTTTTTCCTGTGTTAAAATGCTCATATTATCTCTTGAAATATAAATTTTAAGTATTATAGCACAGTAGTTTTTTTTAGACAAGTGATTAAAGAAGAAAATTTATAAGTAAAAAGACCACATATAGTGAGGGAGTCTCTCTTGCCTTTTGCAAATGTGAGCAAGGCGAACTATAATGCAACGAAAGTTGCTATAATTTGAACTTTAGTTCAATATCATTAAAATCGCTAATGCTCATATAATAGATTTTTTCAAAATCATTATAGTTAAATTCAAGCGAATTTAACATAAAAAACGACGAGAAAATTCTCGTCGTTTTTTGGCGGAGAGTGAGGGATTCGAACCCCCGTGGGCTTTCACCCAAACGGTTTTCAAGACCGCCTCGTTGTGACCACTTCGATAACTCTCCAATAAAATATTTAGTTACCGTTGCCCATTTATCTGACAACGGTAACTATTTTACAATAAATTTTAAAAATAATCAAACGTTTTTACGTACTTTTATTTTAAATCTTCAAATTTTATTAATTTTACGTCTGATTGGGCAAATAATTCTAGTGCAAACTCATCCGGATATCCGTTTTTATAGATTACCGTCTTTACGCCTGAGTTAAGTATCATTCTTGTACATATAACACAAGGTTGATGCGTTACGTACATTGTAGCACCTTCTAAACTAATTCCGAGCTTTGCTGCTTGAATAATAGCGTTTTGTTCGGCGTGAACGGCATAGCATACTTCTTGCATAGTACCACTTGCTATATTTCTTTTTCTTCTTAAGCATTCGCCACGTTCAGCACAACTGTCAATACCTGCCGATGCTCCGTTATAGCCGGTAGTTAAAATTCTTTTATCTTTAACTATAACTGCACCTACGTGACGGTTTTCTTGGAAACAACTTGACCAACCTGCAACGGTTTCGGCAAGTTGCATAAACCTTTCATCCCATTTATTCATAAGTATTCCCCTTATTATTTATCCTTTTTTACGATTTTTTCTAATTCTTTAATAAACGAAGTAGTGTCGGTAAACGAACGATAAACTGATGCAAATCTTACGTATGCAACTTCATCGATATTTTTTAAGCCTTCGCATACCATTTCGCCTATTTCTTTGCTAGTTATTTCTTGTGCTAGTGAATTATATACTTTCTTTTGGATATCTTCTACGAGTTTATCGATAACGGTGGTAGAAACAGGACGTTTTTCACACGCTTTTATAATACCACTTTTAATTTTATTGGTATCGAACGCTTGACGGCTACCATTAGTTTTTACAACGAAAATCGGTGTGTTTTCTACCGTTTCGTAGGTTGTAAAACGTTTCCCGCATTGTATACACTCTCTACGGCGACGAATAATTGTGCCGTCGTCTGCTGAACGTGAGTCGATAACCTTACTGTCTATGCAACCGCAATACATACATTTCATTTTAGTTTTTCCTTTTATTTAATAAAATTTTTTGCTTTGGTTATAATAATTAGCGTATGCTAACTGTTTTTTATATTCTTTTTATCGTATATCTTCTTGCCGTTAACTTTTTCGGAATACTTAATCTAGGATTCCAAAAACGTGCAAGAGAAGAATGCGATGAAGACTTAAAAGTAACTGACGTAAAACTCTTAATAACCGCCGTCGTTGGTGGTGCGTTAGGTATTTACATTTTTATGTTTATATATAAATACCGTCTAAAAAGTTTCGTTTATATGATAATTATGCCACTTTTAATTGCTCTACACGTATATTTTTCTATATTGCTTTTTAGAAACGGCTTTTTTATATAATCTTCTTTATAACTTTAGGCAAGGCGTTTATAACGTCCGAAGCCGTCATACAAACGTCAGTTAACTCTTTACTAGCAATTTCGCTTGCTAGACCTAGCAAATAACAACCACCGACTGCACAATCAAAAGCGTCTTGTTTTCCCGCTAAAAGTCCGCAAATTACACCACTCAACACGTCTCCACTACCTGCTTTTGCAAGCCCTGTACAACCAGTAGTGTTTAGATAAAATTCCTTTCCATCGGTAATAATGGTCGTAGAACTCTTTAGAACTAGCGACACTCCGTACTCTTTTGCAAATTCTATGGCAAGCGGTACGGTTTTATCTATAATTTCATCAACGTTTTTACCAATAAGTCTAGAAAATTCTTTTATATGTGGCGTTAAAACGACGTCGCATTTTGCCGATTTTAACACTTCAACACCAAACGCCGATAAGGTATTAAGACCGTCGGCATCTATAAGTAGTTTACCCGAATAGTTTTCAAGTAAAAATTTTATTATCTTGTAGTTATCTTCGGAAACTCCAACTCCCATACCAAAACAAATAGAATTGTAATTAAGTATCGTTTTTAGTTTATCTTGGTCGAAAATTAGTTTATCGCCGTCAGACTTAAGCGTCGTTATAGTAAGTTCGGGAAATCTTAGGCTAACAGCATCAAAAATACTGTCGGGAATAGCAAGATTAGAATACCCGTTACCCATTTTAAGTGCTGTTAATGCGTTTAGCGATAAAATTGCACTGCCTGGATAACTTTTGCTACCACCTATTACGCAAGATTTACCAAAACTGCCTTTATTAACGTTATGATTGCGTTTTGGAAAGAATTTTTCTAAGTCTTGGTCGGTATAACGCTTAAAATAATCTTCACCCCAAACGCTTATGCCTATATCTTTAACCACGACTTGTCCCGAATAATCTGGACCATCGTTTAGAAAATGTCCTAATTTATATTCTTGTATTGCAACGGTTAGGTTTGCTTTTACTGAAACGCCCATAGGTATTCCCGTGTTACCGTTAAGTCCACTCGGTATATCGCAAGCAACTACGTAAGCACCACTTTGATTGATTTTATCAATTGCAAGTTTATATTTTCCCTCTACCGTTCTATCAAGCCCCGTACCAAATATACAGTCTACTATTATGTCGTATTCTTTATCAAGAAGCTTAAAAATTCCGTTAGAAATATTAAGAGTTGCAACGGTAAACCCGTGAATTTTTGACAATGTTTCGGCTATAACTTTCCCGTCTTCACCGTTATTGCCTTTACCGATACATACTAAAACTCTACCGCCCTTTAATCTCTTTACGATTTCATCGGCAACTGCAGTTCCTGCCCTTACCACTAAATCACTAGAACTTATGCCTAACGTGTTTATGGTAAATTCGTCGGCTTTTTTCATTTGTTCTACCGATAAAATACGTTCCATTAAAGGCTCTCCTTAAACTCTTTTAATGCGTAGTCTACTTGGTCGTAACTATATCCCCTACCTATTAAATAACGATAGGCTTTCACTAGGTTTTCTTTTGTAATTTCCTTGTTCTTAAGATATTTTTCGGCAAGGTTTCGAGCAGATTTTTCGTATTCTATTTCACTTTGATTATAAGCCGTTTCTATATCTTCTTTTTTTACGCCTTTACTCATTAACTTGTATTCTACAAGGCGTTTTCCTTGTGTATTTTTGGTGCTTTCTATGTATCTTTTACTGTACTCTTTATCGTCTATATATCCGTATTCTTTAAGTTTATCGACTACTTGATATGCAAGTTCTTCGCTATACCCTTTTTTTATTAAATAGTCCTTAACTTGGCGTTTAGTCTTTATTGCTTTAGAAATATACGCCGTTGCTTTAGTTATTGCATCAGCTTTTTCGTTTTCGCTAACGATTTGGTTTAATTTTTCTTTATCTAATTCTAAGCCAACTTTTAGCGAATATTTATACACGCTTTCAAGAGAAAGCCCTGCCGAGAACTCGTCGTCAATAAAGACATTTACACGATTTTTATTATTCTTTTGTACCGATAAAGAAGTTATTTTCCCCATTTTAGAACGGGAAGAATTCTTCCCCTATCTCCTTAAAGTCAATTTTGCCACTAAAAACGTCGTTAAGACCCTTAATGAAGGTATTAGCAGTTTCCTTAGCTACGGCAATTTTAACAGTGATTTTTTCGCTAAAATCCGTACTAATACATTTAATTTCATCCGAATATAGCTTAAATAGTTTAGAATAACCGTCGTAATCTGGATAAATTTCAAAAATAACTGCAGTTTTAAGTCTTAAAATTTTTGCTTTTTCAGCACAATCAGAGACTGCACCGGAATACGCCCTAACTAGTCCACCCGTGCCGAGTTTAATACCGCCAAAATATCTAGTAACCACGGCAACGGTTTTGTATAAACCTTTTGCTCTAAGAATTTCTAGCATAGGCATACCAGCCGTTCCTTGAGGTTCGCCG